>CALRQQ020000149.1:0-7803 GCA_943370345.1 Chitinophaga pinensis | reverse complement strand
GGCCTGCTCAACCTGTTGCTCGTTGGCGTGAACAACCTTTTTTATTATAGCCCTTCGTTACTGTACCTGCTGCCCATGGTACAGAAACTAAGTTTTGCTGCTGTGTTGGGCTGGATATGGTTAATTTTAAAGCGCAAACCGCTGATATGAAAAAGCTCCTCTTTTTAGTAGTCTTCTTTGCCGCAGTCGCAGGCCAGTCACAGATCACCACCCGCATCGAACTCAGTAATGCCCTCTTCAAAACCGGGGATAACCCGGAATGGAGCAAGCCGGGTCTGGATGACCATGACTGGAAGCCCATCAAACCCCAGTACAACTGGGATAAGCAGGGCTATGCCGACCATGATGGTTTTGGCTGGTACCGTTTTCATTTTGAACTCTCCTCCCTGATTAAACTGAATAGTTTCTGGCCCGATAGTGTCCGGCTTTTCCTCGCCAAGATCGATGATGCGGATGAAGTGTACCTGAATGGGAAGCGTATCAGCAAGACCGGTCGTTTTCCCGAAGATCCGGGTGGTTACAGTACACAGTGGGACCGCTGGCGTGACCTTCGGATCGCCAGCAATGATCCGGTACTTCTCTGGGACAAGGACAATGTACTCGCTGTTCGGGTCTATGATGGCGGCGGAATCGGCGGCATATTTGGCGGTATTCCTGGCATCAGCATGCTCCAGTTAAAAGATATGGCCAGTCTGGAGTACAAGAACAAACAATTGCATTTCCGTCACCAATTGCCGCAAAAGATCACCGGGGTGCTGACCATTCAGATCACCGACCCGGCCACGCAGCAGGAAATAAAGAAAAGCAGTCAGACCATTACGGTAGCACCAAACAGCGATTATTCATTGCCGTTAACCACCGATCCCAAAATGAGACTGGAGATCGCGGCCAGTTTTATGGAAAATAAAAGCGGCCAACAGGTATACCTGCTTACGGTCCCCCCTTACCTCCTGACACCAGCCCCATCCGCCACTCCCCGTATCAATAATGCATCGGTTTACGGGGTACGGCCGGGTTCACCCTTCCAGTTCAAAATTGCAGCAACCGGTGAAAAGCCCCTGCAATACAGTGCAACCGGATTACCCAGGGGATTAAAACTGGATCCCTCCACCGGTATCATCACCGGCAGTTTGCAAAGGGCCGGGGAATACCCCGTACAACTGGTGGTAAAAAATAAGAAAGGGAGAGCCCGTAAGGAATTCACCATCAAATGCGGTGATTTACTGGCCCTCACCCCCCCGATGGGATGGAACAGCTGGAACTGTTGGGGACTCAGTGTGAGTACAGAAAAAGTAAAAGCATCGGCACAGGCCATGATTGATAATGGACTGATCGATCATGGATGGAGTTATATGAATATCGACGATGGATGGGAAGCGCCGCAGCGCAATGAAAAAGGCGAGATCGTGACCAACAATAAATTCCCGGATATGAAGGCCCTGGGCGACTGGCTGCACAGCAAGGGATTGAAATTTGGGATCTACTCCTCCCCTGGTCCGCTCACTTGTGGCGGTTATCTTGGTTCGTACAAGCATGAACGGCAGGATGCGGATATGTATAACCAGTGGGGGATCGATTATCTAAAGTATGACTGGTGCAGCTATGGTCAGATCCATGGTGGCAAGGATACCAGTACCGCCTCCTATATTAAACCCTACACGACCATGCAACATGCATTGCGGGCACAGCCAAGGGATATTGTATATAGTTTATGCCAGTATGGAATGAAGGACGTGTGGAAATGGGGTCATGAAGTGGATGGTAACTGCTGGCGTACCACCGGGGATATTGAAGATACCTGGGAAAGCATGTATACCATTGCCTTTAACCAGGTGGCCATGCAGCCTTATGCAAAGCCCGGCCGCTGGAATGATCCGGATATGCTGATCGTGGGCAATGTGGGCTGGGGTGAAAATCTGCACCCGACCCGGCTGAATCCGGATGAACAATATACCCATATCAGTCTATGGAGTTTGCTGGCTTCCCCTTTGCTGATCGGCTGTGATATTGCCAGTATGGATGAGTTCACCCTGAACCTGCTCAGTAATGATGAAGTGAATGCCATAAACCAGGATGCGGCCGGTAAACAGGCTATCCGCGTTATCAAGAGAGATAATTACCAGGTATGGGTCAAGGAACTGGAAGACGGCAGTAAAGCCATTGGCATTTTCAATGTGGGAGACCGATATGAACAACTGCGGGTTGACTGGACGGAACTCGGACTGGAAGGCAGTTATAACATCCGCGATTGCTGGCGACAGAAAGAGTTGGGCAACGGCAACAGTTTTTCCAGCAGGGTGCCGCCTCATGGAGTAAGTCTGATCAAAATCAGCCGCTGAGTTTGCCCTTATAAATCTTTACCTTTGGCGCCTTTATATGCCGGGTAAATCAGCCAAGATCATCATCATTGCCGCGCCTTCAGGGGCGGGCAAGACTTCCGTGGTACGTCACCTTTTAAACGTGATGCCGGAACAACTTTCCTTTTCTATATCCGCCGCTACTCGAAAGCCCAGGAATAATGAAAAGGATGGCGTCGATTATTATTTTCTCTCCGTGGAAGATTTTGAAGCCCGGATCAAGGCCGATGCCTTTGTGGAATGGGAAATGGTGTATGAAGGCAAATATTATGGTACGCTCAAAAAAGAAGTGGAACGGATCTGGAGCGAAGGCAAAGCACCGCTGCTGGATGTGGATGTGAAAGGCGGATTACATGTACAGGATAAATTCAGGGGGCAAACCCTTTCACTTTTTATCGAACCTCCTTCGATCGAAGAGTTGGAAAGAAGACTCCGTTCACGGGGTACCGAGACCGAAGAATCATTAAAAGCCCGTGTCAGCAAAGCGGCCTATGAACTCACTTTCAAAAACCAGTTTGACCATGTGATCCTGAACGACGAACTGCCCCGTGCCTGCCGGGAAGCGGAACAGTTGATCCGGGATTTTCTGGCAGCCTGAACATCATTCCCTCGTAAAACTATAATCTACTAAAAATCATACTGTTGTGGTTTTTAATCCCCCTGCTTGGGTAGCCCCGTTTTCTATTCTCTATTCTCCATTTACTATATTTGCCTCATGATCGATTGGTACTCTATTGTATTTTTCCTCCTCACGCTCCTGCTCATGGGTTTTTTTGCAGGGATTGAAATGGCTTTTTACAGTGCCAACCGGTTAAGCCTGGAGTTGAAGAAGAAACAGGGGGACAGCAATAGGGAGATTCTCTCCGAATTTCTTGATTCACCGGCCCGTTTTCTGGGTACTACTTTACTCGGATTTAATATTTTTCTGGTCTTCCTGGGTTTACAGATCAGTACGGTCATGCAGCCGATCTGGCGTTATTGGCATATTGGTTCTGATACTGTTCATATTATTGTTGAGATCATCCTCGCCACATTTATCGTACTCATCTTTGCGGAGTTTATTCCCCGGGCTTTTTTCCGGGCTCGGAGCAACTGGCTGCTGCAGCGGCTGGCGCAGGTAACCAATGTATGTTACCAGTTATTGTTCCCGATCGCTGCTTCCTTTATTGACCTGTCGGAATGGCTGTTGAAGTATGTGTTCAATATCCGGATGGATAAGAACAATAAAGAAGCCCTGAAACGCAGTGACCTGAAGCATCTGTTCCAACCCAATTATACTGATGAACGGCAGGAACGCAACACCCAGCTCATGGAGAATGCGCAGGAATTGCCAAAGGTCAAGATCCGTCAGTGCCTGGTGCCCCGGAAAGAGATCGTGGGTATAGAAAGTAAGTCAACGGTAGAAGAGCTGACCAAAAAATTCGTGGAGACCAAGCTCAGCAAGTTGCTGGTATATGAAAACAATATCGATCATATCATCGGTTATGTACACCAGCTGGATATGTTCAAAAAACCGGAAACCATACACTCGGTATTGCTGCCGATACCCGCTGTGCCTGAGAGTATGAGTGCCACTGACCTGATCAGCAAGTTCAGCAGGGAAAGAAAGAGCATTGCCTGGGTGGTGGATGAGTTTGGCGGCACGGCCGGCATCATCACCATGGAAGATGTGCTGGAAGAATTATTCGGAGAGATCCAGGATGAGTATGACACTGAAGAGTTCGTGGAAAAGCAGCTGGCTGAAAATGAATACATCTTCTCCGGCCGGCTGGAACTGGATTACCTGGAAGAAAAGTATGGGTTCAGTTTTGGCCAGGAAGAGGCCGAGACCCTTTCCGGTTATATCATCAATTACCACGAGACCATTCCCCGACAGAAAGAACGGATCATTATCGACGATTACGAGTTCGACATCATGCATGTGACGGACACCAGGATCGAGACGGTGAAGATGAAGAAGCTGAAGTGATCCCCCAATCCCCCTTATCTTTGCTCCTCGTAATAAACACCATGGCACTATTCGATTTTTTTAACCGGCGCAAGAATGAAACCCAGGGGGAGATGACCTTTATCGATCACCTGGAGGAGTTGCGCTGGCACCTGGTACGGTCGGTGATCGCTGTGGTGATCTGTGCGGTGGTGGTCATGATCTTCTCCAGTGAGATTGTGGAAGACATCCTGATGGCGCCTACCCGGGCTGATTTTATATCTGCCCGCTGGATGTGTACCTTGGGACAAAGTATCGGCATCGGGAATGCACTATGTTTCTCGGCCGTGGATGCCAAGTTCCTGGAGAATACCATGACCGGTCAGTTCCTGGCCTATTTCACCCTCGGTTTTATGGGCGGTTTTGTGATCGCCTTCCCATATATCTTCTGGGAGTTCTGGCGTTTTGTCAAGCCGGCCTTATCTGAAAAAGAATTGAAGAAAACCCGGGGCGTGATCTTCTGGGTATCTCTGCTGTTCTTCTCGGGTGTGGCATTCGGTTATTTCATCCTCACCCCTTTTATGGTGAATTTTTATTTCAACTTCAAACTCAGTTCCCAGATCGTGATCATGCCTTCTTTCTCGGATTACCTGGAGAACCTGATCTATACCACGGTAGGTATTGGTGTACTCTTCCAAATGCCATTACTGGTGATGGTACTGGCCAGGATCGGAATAGTCACTGCAAAATTCCTGCGCAAGTACCGACGTCACGCATTTGTGATCATCGTGATCGCGGCGGCCATCATCACTCCGTCCACCGACCCCTTCAGCCTGACCATCGTCACCATTCCGCTTTACCTGCTCTTTGAAGCCAGCATCATGGTGGCTGCCCGGATCAATAAGCAGCAGGAGAAGGCGGCGAAGGAATGGAGCTGATGATCTAGTTAGTAGTTCGTAGTCGGTAGTTAGTAGTCAACAGCCCCACCTCAGAAGGTGTCGGGCAACAGCCTCCTCTTAGCTCGTTACGCAGACCTGACATATTGTGGCATATCACGTGATGTTCTTGTCACCCTGAGTAGTCCCGCCTAATATAATTTACCGGGTTTAGCGTATGATTCCTGCGGGACGTACCGAAGGGTCGTACTTTGTACTTCTTACCTCGTACTTTGTTTATTGATTCGTAACTTTACAGGGCAGCAGCAAATTCATCTTCAAACAACTTTTCTTTATGCATTCTCCCTTTGACCTGCACAAACCCATCGCCATCGGCAGTGATCATGCCGGTTTTAAGTACAAGGAACAACTGATCTCTTTCCTGGAAGGAAAAGGATTGCCCTTTACAGATTTCGGAACGCATAGCGCCGAGTCGGTGGATTATCCTGACTTTGCGCATCCCGTGGCTGCTGCTGTGGAAAACGGTGAAGCAGCTTTTGGGATCCTGATCTGTGGCAGCGCCAATGGAGTTGCCATCACCGCCAATAAACACCAGGGGATCCGTGCCGCGATCTGCTGGGGCGAGGAACTGGCCCAGCTGGCCCGGGCCCATAATAATGCCAACGTGATCTGCATTCCTGCCCGTTTTGTACGCGAAGGTGATGCCGAGAAAATGGTCGCCCATTTTATGACCACCGCTTTTGAAGGCGGACGTCATGCCACACGGGTCGGAAAGATCGCCTGCGCCTGATCCCAACCGGTCATCCATATTTTATCCCTTTCTAAAACGGAAGGGATTATTTTTATGCCTGCTACAAACTAATAAAACTATATGTTCAAAAAAATCATGATCTGTGTGATCACCATCGCTCCCCTGCTGGCTATTGCACAGAAAAAAGACAAGAACGCGGTGAAAGCCGCTGCCACGATCACCGTGGATGACCTGAAGAAACACCTTTATATTATTGCCGGGAAAGAAATGGAAGGACGGGAAACCCCTTCCGCCGGATTGGATAAGGCGGCCGATTATATTGAAGCGCATTTTAAAGCCCTTGGACTTACTCCAGGTAATAATGGGAGCTACCGTCAGTTCTACCCATTATACAAAGACTCTATACTGAGCTCTTCCTTTAAACTGAATGGTACTGCTTTCGAACTGAATAAGGATTTTCAGCCACAGACCAATAACTATGCGGCCTCCATGCGTTTCTCTGAAGTGGTGTTTGCGGGATATGGCATCAGTGATCCTGAAAAACGGGATGATTATAAAGACCTGAAAGTAGCGGGCAAACTGGTACTGATCATGGACGGCACGCCGGCAGATTACAAACCCACCCAGACCGGCTTCGCTTCTCCCGGCAGTTCTTATGGAAAAATGAATACAGCCCTGAATAAAGGAGCTGCTGCCGTAATGATGATCTATACCAATTTCCCCCGTCGTACTTTAAATGCCAATAACAACTGGAGTCTGAACGGATATAAGGCTGCACAGACTCCTTTTAGTTTTACGATCTCCACCGAAGTAGCCGGTAAGATCCTCGGAGTGGATGGCAAAAGCCTGTCCGATAAGATCAAAAACGGAGAGATCCCCTCAAAAACATATCCGGCAGAGATCGATCTTGAATTCAATAAAGTGTCCAAAACAGGCAAAGCCTCCAATGTAATCGGCGTACTGGAAGGCACCGACCTCAAAGATGAATATGTATTCATCACAGCCCACTATGATCACCTGGGTAAGCGGGATACGGTGATCTATTATGGTGCCGATGATGATGGGTCCGGCACTACCGGTGTTCTGGAAATAGCGGAAGCCTTTGTAAAAGCCAAAGCAGCCAGCAAGGGGCCCCGCCGCAGTATTGTATTTATGACGGTAAGCGGTGAGGAGAAAGGCCTATGGGGTTCCGGTTATTATGGCAACAATCCGATCTTCCCGCTAGATAAAACCACGGTGGACCTGAATATCGACATGATCGGCCGCAATGATGCCAGTCGTAAAGTGGGTGACTCCGCCAATTATGTATATGTCGTGGGGGATGATAAGATCAGCAGTGATCTGAAAGTGATCAGTGAGGGAATGAATAAGTTGTACCTGAATATGGAACTCGATTATAAATTCAACGATCCCAAGGATCCGAACAGGATCTATTTCCGGAGTGATCACTACAATTTTGCGGCTAAGGGCGTGCCCATTATTTTCTATTATGACGGAATGCTGGGGGCGGATTATCATCGTCCTACAGACACCCCTGATAAAATACAGTATGAGCTTTTTGCAAAAAGGACCAAACTGGTCTTCTTTACTGCCTGGGAAATGGCGAACCGCAATGAAATGCTCAAACGGGATATCAAACTCGAGATCCCGAAGCGCGGTAATTGATCACCACAACTATTTTGAGATCCCCGGCATGCCGGGGATCTTTTTTGTATGCGGCAAAGTGGAGGGTAGCCACTAAATCACACGAAAGAGCACGAAAAATACAGGGATAGAAATGAGTGACCGGACAGATTGAACTTATTCGTGTGCTATTATGTGATTTAGTGGCCAACTATTATTGCCGAAGGCAATCAATCCGCGTCAATCCGT
>CALRQQ020000148.1:0-7861 GCA_943370345.1 Chitinophaga pinensis | reverse complement strand
CATGGAATGTATTGTGTATATGGGCGAAAAAGATATTGAACGGCAGGCGCCCAATGTAGCCCGGATGAAAATGCTCGGTGCTACTGTTATCCCCGCTACCAGTGGCAGTAAGACGCTCAAGGATGCAACCAATGAAGCCATCCGCGACTGGATCAATCATCCCAATGATACCCATTATATCATCGGCTCGGTAGTAGGACCCCATCCATATCCGGATATGGTAGCCCGTTTTCAAAGTGTGATCAGCGAGGAGATCCGGAAACAATTACTGGAAAAGACCGGTAAGGAATGGCCGGAATACGTGATCGCCTGTGTTGGTGGTGGTAGTAATGCGGCCGGAGCCTTTTATCATTTTATTGAAGAGCCTTCTGTTAAACTGATCGCGGTAGAAGCGGCCGGGGAAGGAGTGAACAGTGGTAAAAGCGCAGCGACTACCCAATTGGGTAAGCCCGGTATCCTGCATGGCAGCAAAAGTTTGCTGATGCAGACCCATGACGGGCAGGTAGTGGAGCCACATAGTATTTCTGCCGGATTGGATTACCCCGGTATTGGTCCGTTGCATGCGCATTTGTTTGAAACCGGCCGGGCCAGTTTTATGAGTGCCACCGATCAGAAATCACTGAATGCTGCGTTTGAACTGGCTAAACTGGAAGGCATCATTCCTGCACTGGAATCGGCGCATGCCTTACATGCACTGAAGATGATCAATTTCAATAAGAAGGATGTGGTAGTGATTTGTCTGAGCGGGAGAGGAGATAAGGATCTTTCGACATATATGGACACAATGAAAGCATGAGTATTTTTATGAGCCGAATTAATAAGTTATTTCAGGATAAACCGGTTTCAGTATTAAACGTCTACTGCACCGCAGGGTACCCGACCCTTCATTCCACACTTCCCATTATGCGGGCATTGCAGGAACATGGGGCCAACCTGATCGAACTGGGTATGCCCTACAGTGACCCCCTGGCCGATGGACCGGTGATCCAGCACAGCAGTTCCGTGGCCTTGTCCAATGGCATGACCATCCGGATCCTGTTTGAACAATTGAGGGATTTCAGAAAAGAGATCCATGTGCCTGTAGTGCTGATGGGCTATATGAACCCTGTATTACAATATGGATTTGAACAGTTTTGTGCCGATGCGGCAGCGGTGGGGATCGATGGATTGATCCTGCCAGATCTGCCCGAATTTGAATTTGAACAGGAATACGGAGCGATCATAAAAAAATATAATCTTGATTTTATTTTTCTGGTGACCCCGGAAACGTCTGATGAACGGGCCCTCAAACTGGATAGCCTCAGCAGTGGGTTTTTATATGCGGTTTCTTCTTCCTCCACCACCGGCGGAGACAAGAGCAATGCCGTGTCGGAAGACTACCTGAAACGGTTACAAGGACTGGGATTGAAAAATCCTGTTTTGGTCGGGTTTGGCATAAAGGATAAGGCCAGTTTTGACAGCGTTTGCCGGCTGGCAGCGGGGGGGATTATTGGCAGTGCGTATATTAAAGCACTGGAAAACAGCACAGATGTTAATGCATCCACAAAATCCTTTTTGTCGTCCGTACTTGGCTGAGAAAGCGTGAAGGATACCCGTCCTTTAACTATCTTTATACCTTCATTAGGTTCCATTTATGAAAAAAATCGTTTGCCTGCTTTTACTGGCTCCGCTGATGGCATTGGCCCAGAAGAATCCTTCATTTACCATTAATGGTAAGCTGGAGGGATATCCTGACAGTACGACTATCCGGCTCGTTAAGAACGGAGAAAATACTGAGCTGGCTTCTGCCATTCTGAAAAAGTCTGTCTTTAAGCTGAAAGGGTCAGTGGAAGAGCCGGTCCTCTGTTTTCTTTTTATTGGGAATGAACCCAGACCCGTGGAAGTCTATGTGGAGAATACGGCCATCATTTTTACCGGGAATAAAGCGACCCCTGATAAATACACCATTGAAGGATCTGCCTCCCATAAGGATTTTGACCAGTTTGTAAAAGAGTTCATCCCACTGGCCCAGCAATTAAGTTCGCTGTCATCGGTGATCAATAACAGCATGCCGGGGCCAGACAGGGACAGCCTCATGGTTACTCATACGAACATGCAATCGGCTGTTCAGAAATCCATCGATAAGATGGTACAGGAGAAACCCCGATCAGTTGTTACAGCCTTTGTTCTCTCTGCCACCTATGCTTTTAATGAAGATCCGAAACAACTTGAAGCAAGATTTAATCAACTACATCCGTCTGTAAAAGTGACCGCGGCCGGTCAGCAGATCGCTACGACCATTGCAGATAGTAAGATCGGTGCTATCGGATCTCTGGCCACCGATTTTACACAGACAGACACTTCCGGGACACTGGTGTCACTGTCTTCATTCAGGGGTAAATATGTATTGCTCGATTTCTGGGCCAGCTGGTGCGGACCTTGCCGGCAGGAGAATCCTAATGTAGTGGAGAATTTCAAAAAATTCAATGCAAAGAATTTTACTGTACTCGGGGTGTCTCTCGACAGGCCCGGACAAAAAGACCGCTGGGTAGAAGCCATCCATGAAGATAATCTCACCTGGACCCATGTAAGTGACCTGCAGTTCTGGAACAATGCAGCCGCCCGGTTATATAAGATCCAGAGCATTCCACAGAACTATCTACTCGATCCGGAAGGAAAGATCGTCGCCAAGAACCTCCGCGGACCGGCACTGGAGGCGAAGTTGTGTGAACTATTGGGTTGTAATTAAGGGCAGCGCCGGAAATGAATGGCTGTTTCCCGGAGTCAGATCAGTTTGTGCTCATAAGCGTATTTAACCAGTCCGATGACACTGTTGGTGCTGGTCTTGCGGAAAATATTCTTCCGGTGGGTTTCCACGGTGCGTTCGGAGATGAATAGTTCCTCCGCGATCTGTTTATTGTTGTATTCTTTTTCAATGAGCCGTATGATCTCGATCTCGCGGTCGGTAAGATGGGCGTCTTCGATCTGTTTTTTCCGCTCACTGCTACGTTGTAATTCGCTGATCACTTCCTCACTGAAGTAAATGCCGCCACTGGCAATTTTTTCAAGGGCTTTAACGAGTTCCTGTTTTCCTACATTCTTTAATACATAACCGGAAATGTCAGCCTCATTGATCATTTCATTGACCAGGTCACCCTGTCCGCTCATTGACAAAGCCAGGATCTTTACGGCCGGATAATGCTCTTTTACTTTGCGGGCAAGTTCATTGCCGGGCAGACCGGGCATCATCACATCAGTGAGGAGGATGTCCACCGGAATTTCCTTCATTTTCGACAGTACTTCACACGGATCGGTTGTGGCAAAGGCCAGCCGGAAACTGTCATGACCTTTGAGAAGGCTCATGAGTCCGTCTATCACGATCTGGTGATCGTCAACCAGGGCCAGGGAGATTTTGCGGTTCATGCGTGGTAACAGTTCGTAAGATAACCCAATTTTAGGATTGGCGGTCAGCATCTTTTGTATTTTACTATCAGATGCAGGGAAGTATGGGATTGATGTTTGGAAAATGTTAAATGGGTATATGGAGTGCTACCACGGTACCCCGGCCGGGTGCGGAATCAATATCAATGGTCCCTTTCAGGTATTCAATACGCGAACTGATATTTTTAATGCCGATCCCCTTCATTTTTTCAGGATCTGAAGCGTCAAAACCTTTTCCATTATCTTCTATCGTGCCGCTGATCCCGTCCTTATCCCGGATCAGCGAAATATCCAACGTGCTGGCACCGGCATGCTTGATCGTATTGTTGACACACTCCTGTATCACCCGGTAAAGCATGGTCTCAATATTGGAATCGAGGCGTTCATTCAGCCCTTCAGTATAAACGGATATCCGCAATTCTTTCTGGTTCAGTTTGCCGGTAAAAGCACGGATGGCATCGCCCAGGTTGTTTTTGAGGAGTGCATTGGGCATCATTACATGGGAAACTGTACGAACCTCCCGGCAGCTTTCGTCGACCAGGTGGATGACTTTTTCAAAAGACTCACGTTGCTCCGGGCTGTCAAAATTCAATTCAGATTCAAAGGCCGACAGATTCATTTTGGCAGCACTCATCATTTGTCCCACCCCATCGTGAAGATCCTTGGCGATCCGTTGCCGTTCATTTTCCTCCGCTTCCATTACCGCACGGATAGCCGATTCCTGCTGCCGCATCAGTTCGGTTTTCATAGCGGTTTCCTGACGTAGTTGCTTACGCCGGTACCAGGATAAAAGCAGGAGCCCGGTCAGCAGAACAAGACCGGTGATCCCAATGATCAGCAGGTTCTGTAAACGGATCCTGTTTTTTTGTTGCTGAATTTCTTTTTCCCGCTTGGCGGATTCATACCGCGCATTGAGCTCCTCGATCTGTTTTGTTTTTTCCAGGGCATAAAGACTGTCACGTATTGCCGATCGTTTAAGGAAATAGGAAAAAGCCTGCTGAAAGTCACCTTTTTTCTGCGCGATGGAAGACAGTTCGCTATAGTTGTTTGATTGGAGTTCCGGATACTTCAACTGCTCGGCCATCCGGTTACTCTGGTCCAGGTACTGGATCGCCTTGCTGTAATCACCTTTCCCATTCATTGCAACACCCAGATCGGAATATGTGAGTGCGATCGCAAAACTGTCATTCAGCAATTCCCGGATACGCAGTGCTCTTAAGAGGTTGCGTTCTGCGATGTCAAACTTTTTTTGAATGACATACACCCCGGCAATATTGCTGAGGGAGTAAGAAACACTGAGCGAATCGCCTTTTTTTACGGCAATCTCAAGCGAAGAGGAATAACGATGGAGTGCTTCGTTGAAATCTTCCCTGTATTCAAACACCACGCCCGATTCATTCAGGATCATGGCTATTCCGGTACTGTCTTTCAACTGACGATACAAGGCATCGGCTTTATTGTAATTTTGCAAGGCCCGGTCCAGGTCCCTTGTTTTGCGATAGAGTTTGGCCAGTTCATTATACACCGGTGCCAGTTTAGCTGGCTGGTTGGTTTTTTCGAGGATCGCAATGGCCGATTGAAAGTTCATGGCGGCCACATCATAGTTTCCTTTGAAATAACTGGCTACACCTACATGCCGCATGATCTCTGCCACACTCACAGAATCAGTATTTTTCCGGGCCATACGGAGCGCCATGTTTCCCACCGTGATCGTGCTGTCAAAATTTTTTAGTTGAAAATTTTCCAGCAGTTTCAGGGAGGCATTGATCTGATCGCGATAGGGACGGGGGGACTCCATCACGGCATGCAGACTATCCGTATTCACTTGTGCCTGTGTAGTAACGGTCAGGGAAAAAAGTGCTATGAGAAAGAGTTTTCGCATGGTTCTTTAAAGCCCCAATACATCTTTCATGGTGAAAAATCCCTTCCTGTTCTTTAAAAATTCAGCTGCCAAAACGGCCCCGGTGGCAAAACCAGTACGGTTATGTGCTGTATGAATGATCTCGATCGTATCAATCACCGAAGAATATTTTACACTGTGCGTACCTGGTGCCGGGTCTTCACGTTGACTGATGATCTCCAGGTCTTCCGGGTTGTCACTGAGTTCATTTACCCATTGTTTTTTTCGCTTGACCTCGGCCAGCACCTGTTCAGCCAGGGTGATCGCGGTTCCGCTGGGGGCATCTTTCTTTTGTGTATGGTGGATCTCTTCAAGGATCACTTCATATTCTTTATGCGGTGCCATCAGGGCTGCCAGCCGTTTATTGACTTCAAAGAAAATATTCACCCCTACACTGAAATTACTCGAGTAAGCAAAAGCCCCTTCTTTGGCTGCACACATTTCTTTCATGCTCTCCAGTTCGCTGGTCCAGCCGGTGGAGCCACACACCACGGGTACCCCGTATTCCAGAAGTTTTTTTACATTCTCCGGGGCGCTGTGCGGACTGGTGAATTCAATGGCAGCTTCTGCTTTTGCCAGATTTTCCGGTGTGAATTCATGCAGGTTTGGCTGATCGATTTTTAATACGATCTCATGTCCGCGGTGGAGGGCAATTTCTTCAATGGCTTTTCCCATTTTACCATAACCGATCAGGGCAATGCGCATATGCTTAATGTTTTGGGTTTTCTAAACAGACAACAACCGGGACTTCCCGGTAGCCGACTACTTCATCTGTCAACAAATGTATATATTCTGAAGGGCTGACCAACCCGTACTGGCCGGTATTTATTTACCGATTTTCACCACCAGGCTCAATCCACTGGTACGGGCGATTTCACTATAGCCGGGTTTGAAACGGAAGCTGAGGTCGGGACTTACATCAAAACTCTTGAGGTGGGCATCCACCGAGGCATCCACCACATTCAGTCCCCAGAGCAAAATGAAGAAAAGCACGGAATAATCAATATCCCGACGGAAGGAGTTACGGTAATATTTCAGGGCTTCTATATCCAGTGGTTTCAGGTTGGCCCGGATCGCGGAGTATAAGGCACTGTCCGTAAAATTATATTGCATATTGTACTTGACCCGATACGCAAAACGGGTGTCCTTGTAATTTTGCAGGTTATAAAAAAATATGCCCCCACAGGTGCCTAATGCCCCGTAAACGATCGGCAGTTTCCAGTACTTCTTATTGTAGATCTGACCCAGCCCGGGGAGTATGGCTGAACGGATGGCCGCTTTCCGCGGGCTATGCGCTTTTAAGGCAGAATCATACCGGTTACTGCCGGTGGCCGGTTTTTTAACCACGGGAAGTGAATCCTTCCGCACAGGGGCATTGGGTTCTTTTTCCTGGGCATGAAGTTGCCCGGTTGAAAGAAACCATAAACACAGTAAAGAGAAAAATACTCTCATGATGAATTAATCAAGCGGTGCGTCCATTTGCCGGAGTATCTTGGTCAGTTCTTCCTGCGAATAATAGTCAATAATGATCTGACCACTGCCGTTCCGGCTGTTCTTGAGTTTGACCCGGGTGCTGAAATATCCTGCTAATTTATCTTCTATCCGCTGAAATGCGGAGGGGAGCTGGGTTTTTGAAGTTTTTTTAACAGCACCGGCCTGCTTGTACAGGTTGCGTACAAGCGCTTCTGTCTGACGCACTGAGAGCCCCTTGTTCTTAATTTCCTTATAAATGTATAATTGCTGATCCACCGTATCCACATTGATCAGTGCCCGGGCATGCCCCATACTGAGTTCATTGCTTCGTACAGCCAGCTGGATATCGGGTGGCAGTTTGAGCAGCCGGATAAAATTGGCCACGGTGCTCCGGTCCTTACCCATTCGTTCAGCTACCTGTTCCTGTGTGTACTCGAGTTCTTCCATCATCCGCTTATAACTCAGTGCGATCTCCATGGCATTGAGGTCTTCCCGTTGTAAATTCTCCAATAAGGCCAGTTCGAGTAACTGCTGGTCGTTGGCCTGGCGTACATAGGCCGGTATATCTTTCAGTCCGGCCAGTTTCGATGCCCTTAACCGGCGTTCACCTGAAATGAGGCGGTATTTCCCATTGGCCATCCGGGATACGGTAACCGGCTGAATGATATCATGCAGTCTGATGGACTCAGCCAGTTCCTGTAAGGCCTTTTCATCAAAATCCCGCCGGGGCTGTTTGGGATTTGTTTCAATCTCCTCCACCGATAAACGGGAAATGCCCGTAGCATTCTCCACCACATTTTGTTTCAGCTGACCGCTACCGGTCTTCAGATCGGAGTCAATACTCTGCAATAAGGAACGGATTCCTTTGCCTAAGAGGTCTTTGTTATTTTGTTTAGGGGTCGTCATGGGAGAAGTTGTCGGTTGTCAGCTGTCGGATGTCAGGAAGCTGACTCCGATGTGTGGTTTAATATTATTCAATTAGTTGTCCGGCGTATTTCGTACTTCGTACTTCTAACTTCGTACTTTTAATTTCGTACTTTTTCCTTGCTATATCTCCAGGATCCTTTC
>CALRQQ020000147.1:0-7926 GCA_943370345.1 Chitinophaga pinensis | reverse complement strand
ATATCGTGAAATCCATCCAGGAGTTCATCCCTAAAACGGTTGATCTGATCCAGGCCTCTATCGACCGGATCGTACCCCTCGAAAATAAAGTACTGATGACCGATGGCAGTGTGGTTGTGTACGATGTGATGATCGTGGCTACAGGTGCCAAGATCGCCCCTGAAGAAACCGAAGGAATGAAAGGCAGCGAATGGTATAAGTCCGTTTTTGATTTCTACACCTTTGAAGGCGCATTGAATCTCCGTAACAAACTGAGGGACTGGAAAGGCGGTAAGCTGGTGGTGCATATCACTGAGATGCCGATCAAATGTCCCGTGGCACCCCTGGAGTTTGCCTTCCTGGCCGATTCGTATTTCAAGCACAAACATATGCGGGATAAAGTGGAGATCACCTATGTGACCCCGCTGAGCGGCGCTTTTACCAAACCTACGGCGACTGAAACCCTGGAGCACCTGTTACAGGATAAACATATTCAGATAGAAGGCGATTTTGCGATAGAGCAGGTGGACAATGAGAATAAGAAGATCATTGATTACGGCGGTCGGGAAATACCCTTTGATATCCTGGTTACCGTACCTACCAATAAAGGAGACGCTGTCATGGAGCGTTCCGGTATGGGAGATGACCTGAACTATGTACCCACCCACAAAGCAACCCTCCAATCTAAAGCCTATGAAAATGTATTTGTTTTAGGCGATGCCAGTAATATTCCCGCTTCTAAAGCCGGCTCCGTAGCACACTTTGAAGCCGAGATCCTGACTGAGAACATTCTCCGGTATGTGAAAGGTGAACCATTGAAAGAAGAGTTTGATGGCCATGCCAACTGTTTCATTGAAACCGGTGGTGGTAAGGCACTCCTGATCGACTTCAACTATACCCATGAACCGGTAGAAGGCACTTTCCCCTTCCCCGGACTTGGTCCGCTGCGACTGCTCAAGGAAAGCCGCATGAACCACATGGGTAAACTCGCCTTCCGCTGGGTGTACTGGCATATGCTGCTGAAGGGAACGCATATTCCGTTCGTGTCAGCAACGATGTCCGAATCCGGTAAGAAATATGAAAAAGCAGAAACTGTATAATATAATCATTCACATTTAAAATTTACTTTATGGAAAAAGTTATAGCAGGTAAAACCATCCACGTAAACGAAGAAGGTTTTATGACCGATTTTAAAGAATGGGATAATGTGATCGGTGAAGCACTCGCTTCTGAAAACGAGATCAGTCTCAGTCCCCGTCACTGGGAAGTACTGAATTATTTACAAACCGAGTTTAAAAATGAAATACCCCTGAGTATCCGCAAGATCGGCAAGAGTGGGGTGGTGGACATCAAGGAATTCTACCAGCTCTTCCCGAAAGCCCCGCTGAAAACCGCGACTAAAATTGCCGGCATTCCCAAACCAGCCAGCTGTATTTAATCAACTTTTAAAACGATCATTATGAGCGAAAATAAAGGCGAAATCAAAAAGATGATGATCATCTTGTCAAAAGCCACCCTCGAGAATGTTTACGCTGCATTTGTACTGGCCAATGGTGCCCGGATGGAAGGGATAGAATCAGAAGTGTTCTTTACTTTCTTCGGACTGGAAGCGGTACATAAAAAGAAAAATGCGAACCTCCATATTGCTACTGTTGGTAATCCGGCCATGCATATCCCGACCCTGGTGGGCGGATTGCCCGGTATGGAAGCCCTGGCTACTACGATGATGAAAAAAGAAATGGCCAAGATCGATATGCCTGAAGTACCTGAGTTCCTGGAGATCCTGGCGGACAGTGGTGTACGTATGTGGGCCTGCAAACTGGCCATGGATATGTTCCACTACAAGAAAGAAGACCTCTTTGAAGGAGTAGAAGAAGTGATCACGGTGGGGGATTTTTATAAAAAGAGTGAAGGTGAAGGCGTACACATGCTCTTCATCTGATCCTGATGTTTATTGAGAAATAAAGAGTGAGTGTTTTATTTACAGTTGAGGCTGTACTGACAAGGGCATTCTTATCCGTTCACGGACAGGAAGCACTTCCGGTACGGCCTTTTTTGATCAATGAGGCAGTTTGTCACGCAGCAGGCCGTAACACCAGGTGCCGGCGATCGCACTCAATAAAGTGATCAGCGTTGCTGTGGCCCCGGTACCGATCTGTGCAAAGAGAGGTCCGGGACAGGCACCGGTCAATGCCCAGCCAGCTCCAAATAGTAAACCGCCGAGGACATTGCCTTTGTTGAGTTTACGGTTGACAAATTCAATCGGTTCCCCGTAGATCGTTTTGATATTGAATTTACGGATCAGCCATACTGAGATCACCCCGACCATCACCGCTGAACCGATCACGCCGTACATATGAAAACTCTGCAGGCGGAACATTTCCTGGATCCTGAACCAGGAGATCACTTCGGCCTTGATCAGGATGATGCCGAAAAGAATACCGGCAATGAGGTATTTGAAATTATACCACCAGGGATGTTTGAGCTCGGATTCATTCAGACAGACCGCATCCAGTGAACGTACTTCAAAGTCCGCGTTCTGCGTCAGGAATTCATGGTGCTTTTTTTCTTGTTCAGTAGCAGCTGACATAGGTTCAGAGTTTAAGGATGAAAGGAAGTACAAGATTGGCCACGATAAACCCACCCGCCATAAAACAGATGGTGGCAACCAATGAAGGCAGTTGAAGCGTGGAAAGTCCCATAATCGCATGACCACTGGTGCATCCACCGGCATATCGGGTACCAAATCCTACCAGGAATCCGCCACCTGCCATCAGGATCAGTCCTTTGGCAGACAGTAACGACGGCCAGTTGAATAATTCAGCCGGTACGAGGTTGTTATAATTACTGATACCATAGGAAGATAATTCTTCAGCCAGTTGAGGACTCAATTGCACGGGTTCAGGACTCAACAGCCATTGTCCGGCAATGATTCCTCCGAGTAGTATTCCTGCAACCAGGAATAAATTCCATATTTCATTTTTCCATTCATAGTTGAAGAACGGAATTTTTGACGGGATACAAGCTGCACAGATATGCCGTAAGGAAGAGGAGATCCCGAAAGATTTATTGCCTATGATCAGCAAAACCGGAACCATCAGTCCGATCAATGGACCTGCCACATACCAGGGCCAGGGTTGCCGTAGAAATTCCAACATGATCTTAGTTTTACAGAAGTGAAAATGAACTGCGAATTTAATTCTTCTGCCTCTATAACAACTGTTCTTATTTCATGTTTTGCCAGGGACCATACTTATGTCTGGATACTGAAAACGCATCAGCATAGGGTCCTTATAGATAATCTACTGGTTTTGTAGAGACTAGGGTCCAGTCGTGACGGATGTCAAAAGTGGTTCTTTCCCGGCTGGTGATAAAAATTACTGCGCCGGCAGGTTGCGCAAAAAGAAGTCCCGGACATTGCCGCCCATGATCTTATAAATGTCCTCTTTTGAAAATCCCACTTTCAGTAATTCGTTTACAATGAGGGGTAATCCTGTTACATCAAAGTGAGCGGTGATGGCACCGTCGAAGTCGGAACCCAATGCCACTTTATCCACGCCGATCTTATCGGCCACATAGCGGATACTTTTGGCGGTGGCGGCTGCATCGGTACCACAGACTGCTGTTTCCCAGAGACCGATCCCAACCAGTCCATTTCGTTTGCCGATCTCCAGCAGATGGGCATCTGATAAATTACGGGTATTATCACAAACCCCTTTTACTCCGGTGTGGGAGATCAGTACCGGGCTTTGTGTAGTGGCAAAAATATCATCAATGGTCTTGGGGGACGCATGTGCAAGATCAATCACTACATGCAGACTGTCCATTTTACGGACCAGTTGTTTTCCCTTCTCCGTCAGTCCGTCTTTTTTCATCCCATGGGCCGATCCGCCCCAGGCATTATCGAAGAAATGGGTAAGTCCAATATAGCGAACACCGGCTTTATAGAATTCATCCAGGTTACTTACATCATCATTCAAACAATGCGCCCCTTCAATCCCCAGCATACCGGCGGTGAGCTTCGGGTTCTTTTTACGGTCTTCAATAAAAGTAAGGAGATCGTTCTGATTCAGGATCACCCGGAATACACCTGCTGAATGCTTTGCAGTGCTGAATAACTCCTCACTCTGGTGCAGGGCCCTGGATTTTACACTGAACCAGTCTTTGGGATTCCGCAACTGGGCAATACTGAGCAAGGTGATATTATCCGTCTTATCATCATTGTGCTCGATATTCATATTCTTCGGGGTCTTGCTCACAATGGTGAATACCTGGAAAGCCATATTGGCTTTCTGCATCCGGGGGATGTCCACATGGCCATGGTCATGTTCTTTCAGGTTGTTCCGGTCCCAGAGCAAAGCATCACAATGCAGGTCGGCAATAAAAGGGATGGAATCATACCAGCTGACTTTGGCCGGTGGGTTTTTATGTACGTCCAGGGTGACTTTATTCTTTTGCTTGTCTACAATGCCAGGTGCTAATATGAAAAAGGCGATCAGGGCGAGTACAAGAAAAATAAGGAAGTACCTGAGGAACTTGCGGAGCATTTGTTTTTTTAGGGAAGATAGGTAAAAGTGATGATAGGGAGAATGGGGGATTGGGGGATTGGGAATTGGGAAAGAATGAAAAAAAGCGACTTATGTAAGCCGCTTTTCGAAACTATATTTTACTCCGTAAGCGGGTCCACGGACCGCCGTTGTAGACTTCGATGCCGGCTGCTTTCAGGATATTTTTAGCCATACCACTACGGCCACCGCTGAGGCACACGGTGATCACTGGTTTGTTTTGTTTTTTCAGGTCATTGATCTTACCCCGCAGACTGTCAAGCGGGTAGTTCTTTGAGCCACTGATATGACCGCTTTTGTATTCGGCCTGACTTCTGACATCCACTACGATAGCGCCGCGGGACATCAGTTCTTTATAATTTACTGGTGTGCCCCCGAATAATTTTTGAAGGAATCCTAACATAGTATTGTTTTATTTAGTTGAGTAAAAATTGCATATCGCCGATGCCACCCCCGTTATATACATTCTTGATGCCGTTTTGCTGAAGGATACCCAGCGCCATACCACTGCGGGCGCCGCTGCGGCAATACACTACCACCGGATTATTGAAGTTTTTGAATTCATCGGTCTTGTAGGGGATCTGATCCACCGGGATATTGATCGCATTGGGAATATGATCCATAGCATATTCCATCGGGCTCCGTACATCCACAATGATCGTGGAAGGGTTTTTTACCAGTTCTTTTAAATTGGCCATTTTAGTTTTTTTTATTTTTAGTAGTTGTTTACAGTAAAGTCGTCGGACATACAAAGTCGGTCACCCGGAATAATCCACTTTCTTTGAGCGCTTTGAATCCGCCTTTTACATCCACCAGTTTGTCATATCCCCTGGCACGCAGGATGGAATTAAAGATCATGGACCGGTAACCGCCGGCACAGTGTATATAAACTGTTTTGTTTTTATCGATCATCGTCATACTGTCATTGATGAAATCAAGCGGGGTATTGATCGCTTCTTCGAGGTGCTCACTTCCGTATTCACTTTTCTTCCGTACATCCAGCACGGTCAGTTTTTCATGATCCATCCGGCGGGATAATTCTGCGGCATCAATGGATTCTATTTGGTCGGTCTCTTTTCCTGCAGTCTTCCAGGCATTGAAACCGCCTTTGAGATAACCAATGGTATAGTCATACCCCACACGGGCCAGCCGGGTGATGACTTCTTCCTCACGGCCTTCGTCGGTCACCAGCAGGATCTGTTGTTTGATATCCGGGATCATGGCACCCACCCAGGGAGCAAATTGTCCGTCGATCCCGATATTGATCGAATTGGGTATGAATCCTGCCGCAAATACCTGCGGATCGCGGGTATCGAGAATAAGTGCATTGGTTTCCGTAGCTGCTGTTTCAAATCCGTTTGGTGTAAGCGCTTGTTGTCCTCTTTTCAATACTTCATCAATACTGTCATACCCCTGTATATTCATCATTACATTCAGCGGAAAATAGGCTGGAGGGGCTACCAGTCCGTTGGTCACTTCTTGAATGAATTCCTCCTTCGTCATATTGGCTCGCAACGCATAGTTGGTGGCTTTCTGATGTCCCAGTGTATCGGATGTTTCCTTGCTCATATTCTTTCCGCAGGCACTGCCGGCGCCATGGGCGGGGTATACGATCAGGTCATCCGGAAGCGTCATGATCTTGTTCCGGAGTGAGTCAAACAAGTATCCGGCCAGCATATCCCGGGTAAGATCAGCCACCACTTTTTGTGCGAGGTCTGGGCGCCCAACATCACCAATGAATAAGGTGTCTCCGGAGAATAGGGCAGTTGGTTTTCCGTTTTCATCTTTTAATAGATAACAGGTACTCTCCAATGTATGACCGGGTGTGTGGATCGCGGTAATGGTGACAGCACCGATCCTGAATACTTCCCCGTCAACGGCAATATGAGCCGGGAATGCAGGACTGGCCGTCGGGCCATACACGACAGGGGCGCCGGTTTTTCGGGATAAGTCAATATGTCCGCTCACAAAATCGGCATGGAAATGCGTTTCAAAAACATACCTGATCCGTGCATTGTTTATTTCGGCCTTACGGATATAGGGAGCTACTTCACGCAACGGATCGATCACTGCCGCTTCTCCGTTACTTTCTATATAGTAAGCGCCCTGGGCAAGACAACCTGTATAGATCTGTTCAACTTTCATAGCTTCCTTTTTAATGATGGATACAAAAATGAACTTATTCATTGTGGTACACAGTGACAACTATCACAGTGCCCGGCATGCATTTTCAGGAGAGAAAAAGCTCACGGACGATCACGAAAATGCCCATGATGAGAATGAACCAGCCAAAGCCTTTCTTGAGGTTGGCCGGACTGATCTTATCGGAGAAATGACTGCCGATAAAGAGACCACCGGCAGAAAGTGCAGTAAAGGAGAGAAGCAGTATCCAATTGAAGCTGAAATGATTCAGGCTGAACAAGAATCCAAACAGGGAATTGATGGCAATGATGAGCAGTGACGTGCCAACTGCCGTTTTCATATCCAGTCCAAGGAATAGCACCAGGGTAGGGATGATCAGGAATCCGCCTCCAGCGCCGAGCAGTCCGGTTACCACTCCGATCAGCAGTCCAAAGATCATCAGGGGGAATACCCTTGCCCCGCCTTCTTTTGCTTTTACCAGTGAAGTTTTGTTTTCCCGGTTGCGGATCATTGACCAGGAAGCCAGCAACATGAGTACGGCAAATACCAGCATCAGTAACATGTTTTTGGTAACAGTGATGCCGCCTGCGGTAATGATCGTATCCGGAATGGCCGGTAAAATATTATGACGGGTGATAAATATAGAAAGTACGGAAGGGAAGCCGAATTCGGTCACAGCCCGGTAATCCAGTAGTTTCCTGGAATAGGCCCGTATACCGCCGATCAGACTGGTGAATCCAACGATGAAGAGGGAACTCGTAGTAGCCAGCAGGGGGTCCACGCCCATGAGGTACACCAGCACAGGTACGGTAAGGATGGAGCCACCGCTACCGACCAGGCCCAGTGAAATGCCAATGAAGATGGCCGCTATGTATCCTATGATCTCCATGATTAGTATGCAAGATTAACAAAAACTGCAGGGTACTGCTGTGACTGAAATCACCTGCCGGATCAGGCACTGACCAGTTCAATCATATTGCGGTGCAGTTTCACCAGTCCGCGTTGCTCCATTTTTTTCAATAAACGGGAGATCACTTCCCGTGAACTGTTCAGGTCATCCGCGATCTGCTGATGAGAAATCTCCATTTGTTTTTTTCCGGACTTCTCCACATAGCGTTTGATATAAAACTCGAGGCGCTCATCCATATTACGGAAAGCGATATTGTCCACTACGGATAAGAGCTCATCAAACCGTCCGCGGTAGGTCTGTATCACAAACTGATACCAGCTTTTATATTGG
>CALRQQ020000146.1:0-7939 GCA_943370345.1 Chitinophaga pinensis | reverse complement strand
AGTTTCTTGTATAGTTGATTGGTCGCCGTTGAATGTGTTATTATTTTACCACCACCTTCTTCCACTTCTCCAGCCATTCTTCCGAAATTGTCGCACCCAGACCGATCGTTTCCGGTACTTCCACCACGCCATTTGCTTTATATACGATTCCCCCGGTCACCGGATCCTCCCGGAGCATCAGGGCCGTGTCAAAATCAAAATGGACGATATTGGGGGACGAGAGGGCGAAATGCGCAAAAGCGGTCATAGCTAACCGGGACTCGATCATGGCGCCGACCTGTAAGTGCAGCCCGGCTGCTTCGGCCAAACGGGCCATCCTGAGTGCTTTGTAGATACCACCTGATTTACCAAGTTTGATGTTGAAATAATCACAGGCATCCAGGGCGATCAGCCTTTCCGCATCGTGATCATCACCACAACATTCATCCGCCATGATGGGAATGGGACTTTCTTTCTTTACCCGGGGCAGGGATAAATAATTCCAACGGGCAATAGGCTCTTCACAGTGCTGAATATCGAGCGGAGCAAGTGCTTTGAGTGTTTCAATAGCTTCTTCCACCCCCCAGCCCTGGTTGGCATCAATGCGTAAGGGAATCTCCGGTCCAACTGCTTCACGGATGGCTTTCATCCGAACCACATCCTTTTTCCCATCCTTACCTAACTTGACTTTAATGGCGGGATATCCCTGGGCAAGGATCCGCAGGGCCTGGGTCGCCATGACATCGGGCTCGGCGAGACTAACGGTATAATCCGTAATGATCGTCTTGTCGTTTTTACCGCCGATAAACTGATACAATGGCATACCGGCATGCTGGCTGGCAATATCGTACAACGCAATATCAAAAGCACTCTTGATACTGCCATTGGCATAGATGATACTGTCCATCAGTTTTACCGCTCCTTCAATATCGAGCGCATTGTGGCCGATCAGGGCTTTGGCAAATAACTCACCCACTACCATACAGGTGTCCTGACTCTCTCCGTTGATGGGCATATAGGGACTGCATTCGCCAAAACCAACAAACCCTTCTTTTGTATGGACTCGTACCAATACATTTTCTGCTGTATAATCCGTGCCAAGGGAAGTGATAAAAGGCTCAATCAGAGGAATCGATAATTTATACAGTTCGATTTGCTGAATGGTAATGGAGGTACTCATGACAGTTGATTAAAATAAGATCCGCAATCCGCCGCAAAGCAGCGCTGTGAAAGGGGCATTCTCGTTGACTAATAAAAACGGGCTCGGATATCCGGGCGATGGTACGGATAAACGGGCTTCGGTATAAAAATAAAAATCAGCACCCAGGGGTTTTTCCCAGCCAAGGGAAAGGTCGAGGGTGAGTCGTTTAAAATTGGCATTGCCACTACGCACCGGCACCTGGTACAGTGCCGTATCAATAACCCGGTTATGCGCATTATCCACCCAACCCATCAGTAATCCAAACCCGGCTTTACTATACAGGTTCCAGCTTTTCTCTGACTGCGGATTTCCTTTAAGGTAATGTTTCCAGTTGACCGATAATAACCGGATCCGCATCCTGCCCCGGTTGCTGTACTGCATCTGCTGCGGCAAAGTACCAGGGTCAAAGGCAGTAGCCTGCAATGTATGGCTATACTTTCCGGCTGTGCTGTAACTGAATAAGACCTGTATGCCCTCTTTTTCCGTCAGATGAAAATCAGTACTAATGGAATTATTCAAAGCGATAAACTGCTGCCCTTTGGGCCAGTTCCGGATCATTCCCAGATCGGTGGAGACCGAGAGTGAGGGATACTGGGCAAACGTGCTGTTCCCCCATATAAAAAACAGGGCTAATATGGTAAGTTGGTGGCGCAAAAAATGTGTAGTGCAATGTTACTAAATTATCGGGGATTTGCGGGGAAGAGGCAGATGAGGTTGGAAAGTGGAAAGGTTGAGGGGCATTCTTCCTGCTATAAAAAAAGCGGGTGACTATTTTTTGTCACCCGCTTTTACTCATCACTGATTACTCATTATTTCATCAGCTTCAATTCCTTAATAATATTCGCACCTCCGCCGAGCTTATCAATACACCACAACACATAGCGTATATCCACACAGATCGTACGGTTGAGGTCTTTATCGAAAGCGAGCTTATGGCTTAATGCTTCGTAGTTGCCATCAAAAGCCAGTCCGATCAGTTCGCCTCGGCCATTGATCACTGGAGAGCCGGAGTTGCCTCCGGTGATATCATTGGTGGTAATGAAACCGATCACCAGGTCCTTACGGGTGGGATCCATATACTGACCGAAATCCTTATTCTTCAGCAACCCGATCTGATTTGCCGGCAGGTCAAATTCATAATCGCCTGCTTTATATTTTTCCAGCAAACCTTTTGAAGTGGTCACATAGTCATAGAAGACCGCATCCCGGGGACGATAGGATTTTACATTTCCATAGCTCACCCGCATGGTGAATGTGGCATCAGGATACATCATCTTTGCTTTCACCGGATCCATTTCCATCACGCCTTTCAGATAGAGACGGCCAAACTCGGCATTCTTTGCATTGAACTGCTGGGAGAGGGGTCCGTATTTGGTATTGTAATTCACCAGGAATGCACTGGCATAGGCAAACGCCGGATCTGTTTGTAAAACAACAGCATCCGGATTGGCCACAAAAGCATTCCATTTAGCGTCGTCGAAGATCATGGTCTTGCTGAAAACATCCGCAGCATATTTTTTATACGTGGCATCATCACTCAGGGACCCATAGCTGTTTTTCAGGGTACCAAAGAAACCGAGGGGATGTTGTTGTTTGTCCACATCCTCATAGAACATCCGGGTAACGGCGGCCAGGATATGTTCGTCGGATACTTTATTCTCATCGTTGAGGAAGGCTTTGCGTTGAGCACTGGCTGCTTCCAGGGCTTTTGACAGGTCGCCACGGGTATTATCTGGTTTTCCGGAACTGGTTGTTTTGACCATTAATTGCTCCACTTGCATCAGCGAACCGGCAAAGGCGATCAATGGAGAACCCATTACTCCTTCAATGATATATACGCGATGTTTGCTATAGGGCCTCCATGCGTCATAAGCTTTTCCCCAGTCGGCAAAAAGATTTTCATATTCGGGTTTACCTTTCGCCCATACATTGAACTTTGTTTCGGCCACCTGCTTTTGGCCAAATACATCGTATTTCAGTAACTGTTTGGTTTCACCATCAAAGAATTTCCAGTAGTTGGCGATACCGGCATACGATGAGGCGAGCTGCAGTTTCACCGCAGGATCATTCTTCATTTCATCAAACATATATTTCAGCCGCACATCCCGGAGTTTCACGAGGGTGGGGTTATTGATATCGGTAGCGATCTTAATACCATAGGAGCTTTCATACCGGTTAGTGCTGCCCGGATAACCCCAGATCATGGAGAAATCGCCATCTTTCAGCGGACGTAAAGAAACAGGCAGGTACCATTTAGGTTTCATGGGTTTGTTTTCAGCCGCGTATTTGGCCGGTTTGCCATCTGCGGAAGTATATACCCGGAAAACAGAGAAGTCGCCGGTATGACGGGGCCATTCCCAGTTGTCGGTATCCCCGCCGAATTTTCCTACACTTTCGGGTGGCGTACCCACCAGGCGGATATCGGTATAACGCTGGTATACGAAGGCGAGGAACTGATTGCCTTTGAAGAGCGGGCTGATCCGGGTCTCAATATTCTGACCGGCATCACTCATTCGTTTATTGATAGCAGCAAGTACGGTCGCCTGTTTAGCCACGCGTTCGGCACCACTGAGTCCCTGCAGGGAATCCATCACTTCCCTGGTCACATCATCTATGCGCAGGAGAAACTGCACACTGAGATTGGTGGGGATCTCTTCGCCTTTATTACGGGCATAGAAGCCATCGCGCAGGTAGTTATGTTCCAGGTTACTGGCGGATGCAATCGCATTGTATCCGCAGTGGTGATTGGTAAAGATCAGTCCTTCGGCACTTACGATCTCTCCGGTACAACCACCACCGAAGATGATGATCGCATCTTTCAGCGAAGCTTTGTTGATATTATAAAGCTGGTCTTTGGTGAGTTTCAGGCCTTTTTTCACCATATCATTATAAACCTGCTGACCCAGGAGCAGGGGCAGCCACATTCCTTCATCGGCCATCGATTTCAGGGCCAGGGAAGTGAATAGTACAATCGTCAGGAAAATCTTCTTCATACGTGTGATTTTAGGGGGCAAACCTACAGAAAAAGGGTTTGTCCGCCATTGACTTTCATCCGAAACAATTATTTTAGAGGGGAATAACTGCTTATGTCTAAAAATAAACTGACCGTTGTCTTCCTGGCCGCTCTTTTTCTGCTCTATGCCTGTGGCAAAAAAGGGGGGACACCCAATCCGCCACCCAATCCGGTGCCAGGTTGTTCCGGTGGCAACGGACCAGCCAACGGGGCCTTTGTGACCAGTACCAGCGTAACACTCAGCTGGAATTCGGTTGGTACGGCCTCCGCATACGATATCTACCTCGGTACCACGGCAGTGCCCACCACCGTCATCGCCTCTAATGTTACCGGCACCACGTATACATATACCATTCCTGCCACACCCAATGCTACCTACTATTGGTATGCATTACCAAAAAACTCCGGTGGTTCCGCCACCGGATGTACGGGTACGGTCCAGTCCTTCACCTATATAGTCATTACTCCGCCGGCCTCACTCGGATATTATGTAGTGGGTTACCTGCCTTCTTACCGTGATATCACCACAATTCCGGATGTGAAGTTCCGGATGACCAATGTGGTGGTCTATGCGTTTTACGGGGTCAACAGCTCAGGTACCATTACCGCACCTTCTTCCGGTACAACCCTTGCGGCTACAGTTACAAAAGCCAGGGCCAATAATGCAAAGATTTTCCTTGGGATCAATGATGGCAGCGGCGATGGCAAGACCAATTTTAAAAACATGGCATCCACCGCTGCGGGCCGTACCAATTTTATTAAAAGTGTGATGGCAGTTGTGAGGGCCAATAACCTCGATGGGGTGGATATGGATTGGGAATTCCCATCCACGTCTGATGGCTCTGATGTAACGTTCACCGCCCTGATGAAAGAATTATCGGACACCCTTCACCGGGATGCCCGTTATTATTTATCCGCTGCCATCACGGCCGGTAAATATGCCGGGGGGATCCGTGATGCTATCCGTAATGAGATCTTCCCCTATGTGGATGTGTTCAATATTATGGCCTATGATGATTTCAGTACCAGCACCCCCTACCGGCAGCACAGCGATTATACCCTGGCAACGGTTTGTCTGAACTACTGGCTTACCACCCGCAGTATGCCCGCGGCTAAGGCGGTACTCGGCATCCCGGCCTATGGCCGACCTTCCGGCATCACTCAAAGTAATACCGTACTGACTTATAAAGGCATTCTTTCCCAGGGCGGAAGCCCGTTGCTGGACTCTGCCATCGTATCGGCCGGCGGGTTTACCAATTATACCATCTATTATAATGGCCAGTATACGGCCAAGCGAAAAGCCAAACTGGCCAAGGACATTGCAGCGGGTGTTATGATGTGGGAGAAGGGACAGGATGCTACCGATGATAATTCACTGCTGAAAGCCGTTTGTGATACGGTAGGAAGAACCTATTAGAAGACACCCCCCCCCGTGCGCCAGGACTTCAGAGGACAAGCAGGATCCAGGATATAAGTGATAAAAAAAATCCCAAAACGTCCTGAGAAGGTTTTGGGATTTGCTATTTGATGCTTCTTTGGCATCTTGTTTCTTGATATTTCCTTACTTGTATCCTTTCCAGATCCTGGTATCCTTATCAAAGAAGAAATAGATACCATTGGTATAACTGAAATTGAACATGGTAAATATTTCCTGTGTTTCCGGAACTTTCAGGGTCTGGGTCATATAACCATCGGCGATATTATATAATTCCACCTGGCGGCTGTCGATATTCAGCAGGCCGATCTCACTGCCCTTGATACCGGTATATATAATGGCGGTACTGTTGTATTCTTCGATCACATCTTCATTCTCCAATACAGATTCTGTATCTTTTTTCTTTTTGCCCAGGTGAAGCATGATGGATTCCTGAAAGGCCATTTCCTTCACACTATATTGAGCCAGACTTCCGTCTTCATCAAAAAAGTAAAGCAGGTTTTTGGCGGCATTATAGGCGCCGACTGACTGATCTGTGGGTTGCGTCAATCCTTCCACCAGCGAGGTGATCTTTCCGGGTTTGCCATCTTCGAACAGGGCGTATTGTCCCCATCCAAAATCGCCATAGCCATTTGTTTGCAGGGCTTTGACAAACGGGTTGTACCAGAGTCCGCGTACATCGTATTGGGTGGTCAGGCCGTCGTCAAACAGTTTTTTCCCCTTGGCATCAAATACTACCATCGGAAATTCTGTATTACCCGCAATGGCGGTATAATATTTTTTCTGAACGGGATGCCAGGCCACAGCTGCACCATTGGCTCCGCCTTCTTCGGTGATTTCGAATTTAATAACTTCTTTCAGTGTTCTGGCTGACTGGGCATTCGACTGAAAGCTGAGCAGCAGGGTAAGGGCTGCCATGATCATCGCCTTATTCATATGTAATAATTTACAATAAAACTAGGATAAGCACAGACAATTGAAATACCCGGATCAGGGTATTATTCTACAGGCGTATTCAGGATCTTCCAGAGGAGGTCTTTGAGATCTGTAAGTCCTTTATTGGTGACCGAGGAAATGAACACATGCGGAATGTCCGATGGCAGTTCTTTTTCAATGGCCTGTTTCAGTTCCTCATCCAGCATATCACTCTTGCTGATCGCGATGACGAATTGTTTGTGAAGGAGTTCGGGGTTATACTGTTCAAGTTCGTTTACTAATATAGCGAATTCTTTCTTGTGATCATCGCTGTCGGCCGGAATAAGGAATAACAATACCGAGTTCCGTTCGATATGCCGCAGAAAGCGGTGGCCGAGTCCTTTGCCTTCGGCAGCCCCTTCGATGATACCAGGAAGGTCGGCAATACAGAAACTCTTTCCATCGCGGTATTCCACCATACCCAGGTTGGGGGTAAGGGTGGTAAATGCGTAGTTGGCGATCTTGGGTTTGGCAGCAGTAATTACCGATAACAGGGTTGATTTCCCGGCATTGGGAAAACCGACGAGTCCTACATCAGCCAAGACCTTCAGTTCCAGTACTTTCCATCCTTCGAGGCCGGGTAAACCGGGTTGTGCATGTTCAGGGGCCTGGTTGGTGGGTGTTGCAAAATGGGAATTACCCAAACCGCCTTTTCCACCGGGCATCCAGATGATCTCCTGACCGTCTTCAAGGATTTCAACTTCCTGTAAACCAGTCTCTTCATCCCTGGCAATCGTCCCGAGCGGGACTTCAATGATAATATCTTTTCCATCCCGGCCATGGCAGTTATTGGCTCCGCCACGTTCACCATCTTCGGCCAGCACGTTTTTGTAGTAACGTAAATGGAGTAAGGTCCAGAGATTGCTGTTACCTCTCAGGATAATGTGAGCTCCACGGCCACCATCCCCGCCATCGGGACCACCCAATGCCGTGAACTTATTACGCATAAAGTGCTTATTACCAGCACCTCCGTGGCCACTACGGCAAAAAATCCTGATCTGATCAACAAAGTTACTCTTCTCCAAAACGGTGTTTTTCGTGATTGCTGCCTGACGGCAGGACTGCAAATATACCTTAAAGAAGCGAGAAGGGGCAAGCGAGAAGCTAGAAGGGGTAAGCGAGAAGCAAGAAGCTAGAAGCGAGAAGGGGCGTACTAAGCGGGTGTTTCTGGCAAGAGCGATTTTTGCTTTATCCCGGGAACCCTCAACGCAAACAATACAATCCCGCAGATTTGCGGGAAAATAAAAAAAAGGAGCGTTCTGAATGAACGCTCCTGTATGTAAAAATATTTCTGCTTTAGGATACCCTTCTTGCTTCTAGCTTCTCGCTTCTAGCT
>CALRQQ020000145.1:0-7961 GCA_943370345.1 Chitinophaga pinensis | reverse complement strand
AACTTGTATCAGTACCGTTTCTTCTTGAAGTTTCCGCCGCCACCGCCGCTGCCGCCGCGGTTATCCCGGCGCTGACCGCCGCCACCACCGCGCTGCTGGAACTTTCCACCACCGCCACCGTTATTGCGTTTGCCGTAATTGCCGCGGTTATCGCGACCCTCGGGCTGCATGCGGTAAGCTTTTACATAAGGGGTGTTGGTGAAAGTGAGTTGTCCCTGTGTAATACCGCTGAGTTCGCTCTGGATGGCGTCATCATGCACGATCTCTTTGTGCCAGTTATTATAGGCCAGCTTCATGTAATAAGCGATCGCGTTGGCGAATCCAAGCCGTTTGTCCGGATTCTCTTCCACCAGCGCCTTATCAATGATTCCTTCCAGGTTTTTACCCAGGTGATAGAATTTAGGATTTCTCTTCGGATAGGGCAGGGGATCAGGTCTGGCCTTCAGCGTTTCCCGCGTGGGAATCGGGTAGGGGGATTTCACATCAAGTTTGAAATCCGCGATCAGGAAAAGATGATCCCAGAGCTTATGCCGGAAATCCTCCACATTCTTCAGGTGAGGGTTCAGGAAACCCATCAGTTCGATCACTGCATAGGCATTGGCCTGGCGGCGCTCCGGATCCTCGATCGTCTGCACATGTTCAATCATCCGCTGCACATGCCGGCCATATTCCCGCATGGTGAGGTGATTTCTGGTAGTATTATATTCCATTAAAAGAAATTAGTGAAGTACTTAGTCCCCAAAAATAAGAAAATGCCCTGAAATTGGCTAATATGGCTTTAATACCTTGTGAATCCGTCTGTAAACATATTTCCGGGGGGATTGCTGAAAATTGAAAATTGAGCATTGAGCATTGAATATTGAACATTCGCTCAGGAAAATGTTCAATATTCAATGCTCAATTTTCAATTAGCATAGGTAAAAGAAAGGGGCCCCGAACCAAGGCCCCTTTTACAAGCCACCATCCTCTTCCACCTAAGAGGTCATTTAATATAAAGTTGACTGACAGCGGACAACTGGCTGCTCAGATCGGTCAGTTTTACCCAGTACATGCCGCCCTGTAGGTTTGCGATCTGCTGGTAGGAATTGGCCGATAAAACAATGTCCTTACGGACCACAGTTTGTCCCTGTGCATTGAATATTTCAAGTTTGTGTTTGCCGCCCTCATTAGTATCAAATTTGATACCAACTACACCCGTTGAAGGGTTAGGACTTACAATAAATCCTGGTACCACGGAACTTTTTAACGTAACTTTTCTTACTTCACTGAATCGTGTGTAACCATTGGCATACACTTGTTTCACACGGAAGAAAAAGTCACCACTTTCATACTGTTTCGTGGTATAAGTAAATTGATACTGGTCATTTACACCCGCCTCTTTCTGCACTGTTCCTATGGGTACAAATTCTTTGCCATTTCTGCTCATCTCTGTCACATAACGGTAAGAAGCACCGGGATCATTGAATCCTTCCCAGGTCAGCAAGGCTTTATTTTCCGCTGCTTTGCCGGCTTCGAAATTGCGCAGGTTAAGCGGCAGGATATAGCCAGGACAAGTACAGTATTGAAAATTGAACCGCACCTGGGCCGATGTGGCAACCATACTGTTATAATTGCCTCCTGTACAGGTGACATTGGTAAAAGCAGTGATATTGTAGAAATACGAAATACTGTCGTTGCCGTAAAACTGGAACAGAGAATCCAGGTTGGTGATGGTCTGACAAAGTGTGACCGCATTCAATAGTGTATCCCTTGAAATAGCTACAAAATCAGGTCCTGATCCGAGTATACCATTGCTGGCACCCAGAGAATAGGGTCCGTAATGATGATTGATACTGTTGGTCAGCGGAGCACTGAGGCCGGGACCGGTAATCTGGTCGGATCGTATATAATATACATTGGCCGTCTGTGTGGAGAAAGCATTATTCTCCACATTTACCGAATCCACCACACCGGTGATCGAAACACATACCCGTAAACAGGTGACCATGCCGGCATAGGGGTCGGCCTGTGGTACTTTGATCTCAAGGGTATTGATGCCGGGAGGGGTATTGATCACTGTATCATATACAGTAGTACCCGGTGCAAAATTATAGGGACATGGAATCACCTGGCTATGGCCGGGCTTTGCAGCAAATAACTGAAGTAAAACGAAACCGGTAATAAGAAGCAACTTCACGTAAATCTGTTTCATAGGTCGGAGTTTTGGTTTCAAATAAGAAACGGTACACTGTAAAAGTAGAACCCATCCCCCTGTTTTACAATTGGTATACTACTCATTTTCAGTACCGGTATTTAATGAAATTTGTCTGAAAAACTGCTTGAAAAAACAGTTGAGTAAACAGGGGAAAAAGAAACAACACATAGCGGTTAATACGGATATCCGGCTACGTTATGCTACTTGTTTATTTCTCAGTATCGTCCGGTGATTTACGCGGGAATCCCCCGGGGAGCAATTACCTTTGCATTTCTAAAGATGCGGATAGCCGTCAATACACGTTTTTTACTGAAAGAGTACCTGGAAGGTTACGGGTATTTCCTGCAGGAAATTTTCAGCCGGCTCGTGAAGTCCCACCCGGAACACGAGTTTATTTTCCTGTTCGACAGACCCTATGATGAAAGATTTATTTTCGGGAAAAATGTCACCCCCGTGGTTCTGGGTCCCGCTGCCCGTCACCCCCTGCTCTGGAAATACTGGTACGATTTTAAAATTCCGGCGGCCCTGAAGAAATACAAGGCCGATGTTTTTTTCTCCCCCGATGGTTTTTGTTCCCTCCGTACCTCCGTACCGCAATGCCTCGTGATCCACGACCTGGCTTTTCAACATTTTCCCAAAGGGATCCCGGGCTCACAATTACGTTATTACAAACGGAATACCCCACGCTTTATCGGCAAAGCAAAAACACTGATCACCGTATCCGCCTTTACTCAAGCGGATATTATTCATCATTATCCCGCAGCCACTGAAAAGATCCGCGTGATCCATAACGGCATCCGCCCGTCTTTCCGTCCACATAGTTTTGAAGAACGTGAAGCCATCAAACAAAAATATACCGGGGGCAAAGAGTACTTTCTTTGCACTGGTTCTATTCATCCACGTAAGAATGGAATGAACCTGCTGAAAGCTTTTTCCCTCTTCAAGAAAAGACAGCAATCTTCCATGAAACTGGTACTGGCCGGACGTCTGGCCTGGAAGTATGAATCCTTTATTGAAAGCCTGAAATCTTATAAGTACCGTGATGAGGTGATCCTGACCGGGTATCTGCCGGAAGAAGAACTGGCCAGACTGACCGCCGCTGCCTACGCCATGGTCTATCCTTCTCTTTACGAAGGCTTTGGTTTGCCGGTAGCTGAAGCCCTGCAATCCGGTGTGGCAGTGATCAGTTCCTCCGGCTCTGCCATGCAGGAGATCGCTGGGGATGCCGCTCTCTATGCAGACCCAACGGATATCACCGCTATTGCCGATCAGATGAAGCGGATCTATAAAGATGAGACCCTGCGCAATGAACTGGTACGGCGCGGACAAGAACGGGCCCCGGCATTCAACTGGGAGCAAGCCGCCGCCCAATGCTGGGAGGCCATCGAAGCCACCATCGCCTGATTTCGTTTACCTTTGCCCCCTCAAATACTGAATATGCATAAATCAACGATAACGATCGAAGTAGAAACAGACGAACAGAAAATTCCGGCCGGCATCAGCTGGAGCGCTACCGATACCGGGGCGGAAAATGCACAGAAAGCCAAAGCTATGATGATCGCCTTCTGGGACAGTGCCGAAAAAGCCGCCCTCCGGATCGATCTCTGGACCAAGGATATGATGGTGGATGAAATGGCCGATTTCTTTTACCAGACCCTGATGACCATGGCCGATACCTATGGCCGCGCTACCCGTTACGCCGACCAGGTGGAGGAAATGAAAACATTTGCTAAAGAATTTTATGAAAAATTCAGGGCCAAACAGCTCAAGGAAAACAAAGCCTGAGTGATTAAACGGACATAACTACTCAACTATACAACTATGAGTTTAGAACAAAAAATAATGGGCGAGCTCAAGACCGCCATGCTGGCAAAAGATGAAGCCGCTCTCCGTAGTCTGCGGGCTATAAAAGCCGCGATCCTGCTGGCCAAAACGGCCGAAGGTGGTTCCGGTGAAGTGTCGGAAGATGAAGAGATCAAACTGCTGCAGAAAATGGTGAAACAACGGAAAGACTCTCTTGAAATATTCACCCAGCAGAACCGACCCGAACTGGCCAAAAAAGAAGAAGAAGAAATTGCCGTGATCGAGAAATTTCTGCCGAAACAAATGTCACCGGATGAGATCAAAGCCGAACTGGTAAAGATCATTGCATCCACCGGGGCCGCTTCACCCGGAGATATGGGGAAAGTGATGGGCATGGCCACCAAACAACTGGCCGGAAAGGCCGATGGCAAGACCATCTCGGCCCTGGTGAAGGAACTGCTGGCGAAATAACCTTTTTTTTAACAGCTTACCGGTACGTGACCGGGGCCTTCCCACGTTATAGCCGTATGATCATTGATATCATTTTCGCCGCCCTCCTGGTACTGGCCATTATCAAAGGGGTTCAGCGCGGACTGATCGTTGGATTGTTTTCCTTCGTGGCCCTGATCGTAGGATTGGCTGCGGCACTTAAACTTTCCACTGTTGTGGCAGGGTATCTGGGTCAATCGGTGAATATTTCGGCAGAATGGCTACCCTTTGTGTCTTTTCTGGCCGTATTCATTGTCGTCGTGCTCCTGATCCGTCTTGGAGCCAAAGCCATTGAATCGGCTGTGGAAGTAGTGATGATGGGATGGCTCAACCGGCTGGGCGGTATTCTTTTATATATCGCGATGTATACGCTGGTGTACAGTGTGCTGTTGTTCTATGCCGCTAAAATGAATATTTTACAAACGGCCACCATCGAAAAATCACTGACCTACGAATGGATCGCCCCTCTCGGACCCAAAGTGATCGGTGTAATCGGGTCCTTGTTGCCCTGGTTCAAAGATATGTTTGGAGAACTGACCGCTTTTTTCGAAAAGCTGTCGCATGAAGTACCCGTCCGGTAAAGGAGATTGCAGGGGGTAATCCCGGCTTTTTATAATACCTTACAGGCAGGTGTCCGGTGATTTTCATGCCGGTGGAACAAAACAGACCTGCAGCCCCTATATTTGTGCAAATCAGGGTTGAATTGTACCACAAACACCTGAATTTTACCGCAAAACGTTTATTTTAGCAACCAAGATAAAGCTCAGATTGACTGCCCATGGATTACGAAATCAAACAAGAAGATAAGTTTAAGTTCATTGAGGAAGGCAGCGGCGAACCGCTGGTACTTCTGCATGGACTTTTCGGGGCGCTCAGCAACTTCAGAAGCCTGATCGAATATTTCCGACAGTATAACAAAGTGGTTGTGCCTATGCTGCCTCTGCTGGATATGGATATCCTGCACACTTCCGTAGGCGGACTGGCCAAATTTGTCCATAAATTTCTGGAAACACGTGACCTTAACGGAGTACACCTGATGGGAAATTCCCTCGGAGGTCATGTGGCCCTTGTACATACCCTGAAACACCCCGAACGGATCAAATCCCTGATCCTTACCGGCAGTTCAGGCCTTTTTGAAAATGGGATGGGTGACAGCTACCCCAAGCGCGGAGATTACGAATACATACGGAAAAAGACCGAACTGACGTTCTATGATCCGAAAACAGCCACCAAGGAACTGGTAGATGAAGTGTACAGTATCACCAATAACCGCTTAAAAGCGATCAAGATCATTGCCCTGGCCAAAAGTGCGATCCGCAATAACCTTGGCGAAGAACTGAACCAGATCAAACAGCCTACGTTATTGGTATGGGGAAATAATGATACGATCACGCCGCCCTTTGTCGGCCGTGAATTCAACAAACTGATCCCGAACAGTGAACTGTACTTTGTTGATAAATGCGGGCATGCCCCGATGATGGAAGTGCCGGATGAATTCAATGCGATCCTGCACAAGTTCTTAAAGAAACTGAATGAGCCTGCAGCAGTTGCGTGAACATTGCAGTCTTGACAGGAACGCTGCCACCTGATGCAGCAGCCGTCCTGATAATATATAAAGCCGCTATCCATGTTAACCCGAGAACTAGAATCTCAATCACTCCCTTATTTACACCTTACCGACAAGGTGTACCAGGCCCTTCAGCTCATGAATGACAACCATGTCACGCATCTCCCAATCGTGGAAGGAGATAAATATTCAGGACTGATCAGTGAGGATGACCTGCTCATGGCCGATAATGATAATGCCGAACTCGGCACCTTGCAGCAATCTTTTGGTAATTCTGCGGTCAAAGGACATGAACATTTTCTGAAGGCTGTTCAGGTGGCTGCTGATAACGGACTGAGTGTGGTGCCCGTGATCAATGAAGAAGGAGAACTGATCAGTACCGTGGCCTATAACGACCTGCTGAAACAGGCTTCCGAATTCATGAGCCTGAATGAACCGGGCGGACTGATCGTGCTCGAAGTGGACAGCAATCAATACTCCTTCAACGAGATCAGCAAACTGGTGGAAACAAACGACGCGCAGATCACCCAGCTGAATACCAGCAATGACCCGGAAACCGGCATCATGCAGGTCACCATCCGGATCAATAAACCGGAAGTGTCCGACATCATAGCCACGTTCCAGCGCTATGAGTACAACGTGAAATATTTTTTCGGGGAAGAACTGTATACGAACGAATTGAAGAGTAATTACGACAACCTGATGAATTATCTGAAGTTCTGACCTCTTTTACCCGTATTTTACAGGGCTGATCACACTTGTATTTTTAACCGGATACGGGAATCCCTTATTTGAATAAACGTATAAAATATTATCCTGTTCTGATCCTGGCCATATGGGTCAGCAGCGGTCTTTGCGCCCAGCAGGCCATGCTGACAGAGATGCCCGCCGACACCAGCATCGCTCCGGCACCTGCCAGATACATCATTGGCGAGATCGTGGTCACCGGGAATAATAAAACCCGAAGACCGATCATCCTCCGGGAGATCCCCGTTCGTACCGGTGATGCCTACTCGCTTTCCGACCTGGTCAAAAAATTTGAAGATGCCCGCCGGCAACTGATGAACACGACCCTTTTTCATTCCGTGATCGTGGCGGCCAAAGGTTTCCGCGGTAACGTGATCGATATTGCTGTTACTGTAAAAGAACGATGGTACCTGTTCCCGCTGCCGTATTTCAAACCGGTGGACCGCAACCTGAACCAATGGCTGGTAGAACAAAAAGCCAGTCTTTCCCGCGTGAATTACGGGGCCAAACTATTGTACAACAATGCCACCGGGAATAATGATAAACTCCGGCTCTGGCTGGTATCGGGCTATACCAAACAGATCTCGCTGGGGTACGACCGGCTCTATATCGATAAAGCCATGAAATGGGGTATGCGGACGAGTTTTGCCATGGGCAAGAACCGGGAGATCAACTATAATACCATTGATGATAAACAGGTTTTCCTGAAAGATAATAACCGGTATGTGCGCAGCTTTGTCAATGCGCAGGCCGAGCTGACCTATCGCCGTGCCATCAATACACGGCACAGTATCGGGATCGGCTATACCAGTGAAATGGTGGAAGACACGATCGTGCAGCTGAATCCTTCTTATTTCAAATCGGGCCGCAACCGGCTGAGTTTTCCGGAGATCTATTACAACATGATGTACTACAATGTGGATTATATCCCATATCCCACCCGGGGCTATGCGGCCAATATTGTATTGCGGAAAAGCGGGTTCGACCGGACCAATAATCTCTGGCAGTTACAACTCAAGGGATTGGGCAGCTGGCGGCTGAGTCAAAAATCATTCCTGGCCGTTACGGCTTTTGGTGGTCTCAAACTCCCGTTCAAACAGCCCTATTTCAATATGCGGTTTCTCGGGTACGGGGATGTGTTCATGCAGGGCTATGAATACT
>CALRQQ020000144.1:0-7995 GCA_943370345.1 Chitinophaga pinensis | reverse complement strand
TTCCGTCCTATCACGTTGTTTCCCTATCCCTATCATCGGCTCAATGAATTAGCTTCCACTACCAAGATGATGCTGAGTGTGGAACTCAACAGTGGTCAGATGGTGGAAGATGTCAGACTGGCTGTGAATGGCAAAGTGCCGGTTGAATTTTACGGACGCATGGGTGGTATGATGCCCAACCCCGAAGAGATCGTACATCATTTAGAAACTTTAATACAGTATCATCATGTCAACTGACCAACATATACTGACTGCTCCGCCACCGGTGCTGAACCTCCCGGCTTGTCATAAGGAAGAAGAGGAATATGAAATGGTGTACCATAAGCCGGCCACGATGGTGGACGCACCCATGCACTATTGTCCGGGTTGTGCCCATAGTCTCGTGCATAAACTGATCATGGAAGTGGTGGAAGAAATGGATATCCAGGAGCAAACGATCGGGGTAGCCCCGGTGGGTTGTTCGGTTTTTGCCTATGATTATATGGATATTGATATGCAGGAAGCGGCGCATGGCCGTGCCTGTGCGGTGGCCACTGGTATCAAACGACTGATGCCGGAAAAATATGTTTTCACTTACCAGGGTGATGGTGACCTGGCAGCGATCGGTGTGGCTGAGACCCTGCATGCGATCAATCGCGGGGAGAATATCCTGATCGTCTTTATGAATAATGCGGTGTATGGCATGACCAGCGGACAGATGGCACCCACTACATTGCCCGGTATGCATACCACCACCAGTCCCGATGGACGGGATGTGGGTTATTACGGTGCCCCGATCAAAGTATCCGAGCTCATGTCCAACCTGCCCGGGTCATATTATGTAACCCGCCAGGCAGTGAATAATCCCAATGCGGTTCGTCGTACGAAGAAAGCATTACTGAATGCATTCAAGTATCAGCAACTGCACAAGGGAACCTGCTTAGTGGAGATCATTGGTAACTGTCCTTCTAACTGGAAGATGACCCCGGTGGAAGCCTCGAAGTTCATTGATGAGGAAATGATCAAGACCTTTCCGCTCGGTGACATCAAAGTACCACAGGGGGAGCAGGTAAAAATTTATTAACTGAAATACGAACCGATATGAACAGCCTGAATGATTGCCGCCAATTGGAAGAACTGATCGTTGCCGGATTTGGTGGGCAGGGTGTATTGTCACTCGGCATGACCCTCGCGTATGCGGGGATGGTGGAGAACAAGGAAATATCCTGGATGCCTTCGTATGGTCCGGAAATGCGGGGTGGTACAGCCAACTGTATTGTGATCCTGTCGGAGAACAAGATCAGTTCCCCGATCCTGTCGCAGTTTGATTCCGCGATCGTACTGAATCAGCCCTCGATGGATAAGTTTGCCCCCCGGATCAAACCCGGCGGATTACTGTTGTATGAGTCCGGCAATATATTCAAGCCCAGCACCCGTACCGATATTGATATCATCGGCGTACCGGCGACCACCGAAGCATTGATGATGAAGAATGCAAAAACGATGAACATGATCATGCTGGGGGCTTACCTGCAACTGAAACCCGTGGTACAGAATGATTCCATACTTGAAGCACTTGCTAAAGTGTTACCGGAAAAATATCATCATTTATTACCGATCAACCGCCAGGCATTGGAACTGGGAGAGGCATTGGCCAGGGAACTGAAGCCGGAGCTGGTATAGCCGCATTTCTGATTAGTAATTATTAGCCGGGCAAGCCCGGCTTTTTTTGTATATTACTATGGCTAATCATATTCTATGACAAAATTCCGGGGCTGTTTCAGCACCATTATCCTTTGTTGCCTGATGGCGGGTACCTACGGTATCCTCATCGATCAGCTGACCTATACGGTCTCCCCGGAGTTTTATACCCAATATAAATTCCCTCTTTATCACATCAATCCCTTTGAGTTCGGTGGCGACCGCATGGCCGCGGTGGTGATCGGATTCATGGCTACCTGGTGGACGGGTCTTTTCATCGGAACCGGTATCGGCCTCACGGGGTTGATCTTCGAAAACCGGCGTGAACGGCGAAGAAATGTGTCCATAGCCGTGCTGATCGTACTGCTCACCACAACCCTGATGGGTGCAATCGGTTATTTCTATGGGATAGTGGTGGAAGTGAATGAAGTGGTGGAAAACCGGATGCTGATCCAATCCCTGTCTGATCCCATCAACTTCATCGTGGTGGGGGCCATTCACCAGCACAGTTATGTAGGTGCCTTTCTCGGCCTTTTCCTGGGGATCAGTTTTCTCTTTACACAAAAAGCGAAGACTAACCTTCTCCGGGCTAAATTTGCAGTATGACAGCAGAAGAAATTGCCCGGCTTCGTAAAGACTATGCCATGAACTCTCTGAATGAGGACGAAGTGGCCGCTTCGCCGATCACTCAGTTTGAACAATGGTGGGAAGATGCCAGTAGATCGGAGATCCTTGAGTACAATGCCATGACCCTGGCCAGCACCGGTCATGATGGGATGCCTGAAGCCCGCACGGTTTTATTGAAAGCGTTTGATGAAAAAGGGTTCGTCTTTTTTACCAATTATAATAGTGCCAAGAGTCAGCAACTGGATTTCAATGCCAATTGTTGTTTACTTTTTTTCTGGAAAGAACTTGAACGTCAGGTCCGGATCAACGGTACCGCAGAACGTATTTCCATGAAAGAGAGTATTGATTATTTCGACAGTCGTCCGGACAGCAGCAAGATCGGCGCCTGGGCCTCTCCGCAAAGTATGGTGGTGGCTGGTAAAGCCTGGCTCAAGGAAACCTTCGACTACTACGCCGAGCGCTTCAAGCACGGCCATATACCCAAGCCTCCTCATTGGGGTGGCTACAGAGTAAAACCCACTAAGATCGAATTCTGGCAAGGTCGACCCAGCCGCATGCACGACCGGATCTTGTATACACCGGATGGGGAAGGGTGGAAGCGGGAGAGGCTGGCGCCTTAGTCGGGAGTCGGGAGTTAGTAGTCGGGAGTCAACAGCCCCTGAAACTAGTCGGGAGTCGGTAGTCAGGAGTCGGTAGTCGGTAGTCAATACACCTCCTGAGGTCGTTACATTGATAGTACAAATCATTTCCTTTTTTACGTGATGCTCTTGTCACCCTGAGTAGATGCCAAATAATTTATACATGGCTGGAGAAATTGTTTCTGCATCGTATCGAAGGTTCGTACTTCGTACTTCTAACTTCGTACTTGATTAGAACAGAGTTAATTGGTTTTCATTCTTCAGCCCCTTCAACCCCTTCTTCCTCGTCTTCATCACTTCCTCAGGTACTTCTTTATCTTCCAGGGTGAAGATCTCACCGGCTTCGTATCTTGAAGCGACTACGACATTGACACCCGCGGCATGGGGTGCAAAGAGATTGGCGACGGTTTCAGGTGAGTTATTGTTTTTGGATAAATGCGACAGGATCAGCAGTTCCAGTTCAGGGGAACGGTACTGCTGGAATAATTCCAGCGCCTGTTGATTGGAGAGGTGGCCTTCGTCGCCACTGATGCGTTTTTGTAAATGATAAGGGTAGGAGCCGTTTCGGAGCATATCCGGACAATAATTGGCTTCAAGAAAGGCGGCATGGCATTGACTGAAATATCTGATCACGCGTTTGCAGGCATAGCCGATATCGGTGATCACGCCCACATGCACCCCGTTATGACTGATCATAAAACTATGCGGATCGGCCGCGTCATGTGATTTTTTGAATGGGGTGATCGTGAGACCACCAATAATGACCTGTGCCGCATGTTTGAACGTACAGATCAGGTCCTCTTCCAGGGGCATCCGGCTGTTCAGAAATGTACCGTTAGTGATATAAACGGGGATATGGAATTTTTTCGACAGTCCCGACATCCCTGTTATATGATCCCCATGCTCATGCGAAATAAAGATCGCTTTCACTTTCCCCATCTCCAGTCCGCGCTGCTCCATCCGTCTTTCTGTCTCACGGCAACTCAGCCCGGTATCCACCAGGATCGCTTCACTGGCGTTGCCGATATAGTAACAGTTGGCATTACTGCCTGAATTAAGGGAGCAGAGGTGGAGGGGCATGAAAGGCGAAAATAACAAAAAGCGAGAAGCTAGAAGCAAGAAACTAGAAGGGGCCTCCTGAGGGAATTATCTATTCAATTACGAATTCCCTTCTTTAGGATTCCTTCTAGCCTCTCGCCTCTAGCCTCTCGCCTCTAGCTTCTAGCTTCTAGCCTCTCGCCTCTCCCTACAGTACTTCCACACTCCGCTCTACAAATGCCGTGAGATCGGCGCCCTTGAGCATGCCCTGGGCCAGTAAGGCCAGGTCAAATGCCTGTTTGGCGAGTACGGTCTGCTGGGCTTCGTCGGCTGAGAGGATCTTGCTGATCAGTTTGTGATTCCCGTTTATGGCGACTTTATAATTGTCGGGCATGGAACCGTAGAAGTTCATACCACCCCCGAGTTTGCTCATGTCCTTCATCCGGCGCATCCACTCTTCCATAGTGATGCTGACGGGGAAACTGTCGGCCGCCCCGCTTTCCACTTCCACTTTCATGGCCGGGTTGCTGATGGCTTTATCAAAGATGGCTTTGAGTTTGTCGGTTTCTTCCGTCGTCAATGTATGTTTTTCGCTGTCTTCTTTCTCGATCAGTTTATCGGTCACATCGGCGTCCACCCGCTTCATCGAGGTCTTTTCCAGTTTCATTTCCAGGTGATGGATGAAATGACTGTCGATCGGAGAGTTCATCAGCAGCACATCATAGCTTTTCTTTTCTGCAGCTGCAATATAGCTGTGCTGTTGTTCGGGATCCACGGTGTAGAGATACACCAGTTGGCCATTCTTGTCGGTCTGAAAGTCTTTTACTTTCGCACTGTATTCTTCCAGGGTGAAGTTCTCTTTGTTTGTATTGGTGAGCAGGATGAACTCTTTGGCTTTCTCATAGAACTTTTCATCGCTGAGGGCGCCGTACTTTACAAAAAGGCCGATATCGCTCCACTTCTCTTCATAGGCTTTGCGGTCTTTTTTAAAGAGCTCAGCCAGTTTTTCGGCCACTTTACGGCTGATATAGCTGTTGATCTTTTTTACATTGCTGTCACTCTGGAGGAAGGAACGGCTTACATTCAGCGGAATATCGGGAGAGTCGATCACACCATGAAGCAGCAATAAGAATTCCGGAACAATATCTTTTACCTCATCGGTGATGAATACCTGGCGGCTGAAGAGTTTGATCTTGTTCTTCTGTACTTCAAAATCATTTTTCAATTTGGGGAAATACAGTACACCGGTCAGGTTGAACGGATAATCCACATTGAGGTGGATCCAGAACAGGGGCTCTTCCTGGAAGGGATAGAGTTCCTGGTAGAAATTCAGGTAGTCCTCATCTTTCAGTTCACCGGGCGCCTTGGTCCAGATCGGACTGGTGTTGTTGATGATATTGTCAACTTCAACGGACTTGTATTTGGGTTTACCATTTTCATCTTCGCCATCCGGTTCAGATTCGGTTTTGGTGCCAAATTGTACGGGTACGGGCAAAAACTTCGCGTATTTATCGAGGATGGACTGGATCCGGTGTTTTTCGAGGAATTCGGTGGAGTCTTCGTTGATGTACAGGATCACATCGGTTCCTCTTTCAGTCCGGGTACCATCGGTGATCTCGAATTCGGTACTGCCATCGCAGGTCCAGCGGGCCGGGGTGGCGCCATCCTGGTAGGAGAGCGTTTGGATCTCTACGCGTTCAGCCACCATAAAGGAGGAGTAAAAGCCAAGTCCGAAGCGGCCGATGATCTCATTGGCATCATTGGCTTCTTTGAATTTCTCCATGAATTCAGTGGCACCGGAGAAAGCCACCTGGTTGATATACTTTTTGATCTCTTCGGCGGTCATACCAATGCCGCTGTCGGATATGGTGATCGTTTTGGCTTCCGGGTCCACTGCTATGCGGATCTTCAGTTCGCCCAGTTCCTGGTTATAATGCCCGAGGGAACCCAGCCGTTTGATCTTTTGGGTGGCATCCACTGCATTGCTCACGAGTTCACGCAGAAAGATCTCGTGGTCGGAGTAGAGGAATTTTTTGATGATCGGGAAAATGTTTTCCGTGTTGATCGAAATTGTGCCTTTTTCCTGTACCATAACTAGTTAAGATTTTTGCTGGTTTGTAATAATGGACGCGAAAGTACCAAGATCAGGCCAAAGCGGGGGGACGGACAGAAAGTCAGTCGGTAGTTAGTAGTCGGTAGTTCGTAGTCAACAGCCCCAGCGGGGCGGTCTTTTAGTAGAACTTCAATGGGGATATTTATTATAAAGCCCTGTTGAGGCTGCCCGGAGAACCAGCCATTCCGACAAAAAATCAATTCTGGCAGAGAGGGAATAAAAAATTGGCAGTTAGGGGTTTACAAGATTGCGACGAGGGCTGGTAACATTCAGGTCAATTCTGCAATGTCCACCTTCAGAACAGGGTATTACAGTGACCCCGCTCAATACCAGTTATGAACTACCTCATTGTTCTGGCCCGGTTTATGAACTATATTAGGAGTAAACAGATTGATTTCTTAATTGCAAACTCAAAACAAATGAAAAACACATCTAAAGTGCTGATTGCGCTCGGAGCCGGTTTGGCCATTGGTGGTATACTGGGTGTGTTATTTGCCCCTGACAAAGGCGAAAACACCCGCCACAAAATTGCGGAGAACGGTAAAAAATTCGCTGATCAGTTCAAACGCAAAGTAAAAGAAGGCAAAGAAAAAATGGAAGAGCATCTGAGCCGGGTGAATGGTGAACTCGAAGAAGTGATCTGACCGGATAAAAGCCTAATCAACCCATCATGTCAGAAGAATTCAACAAATTCGAGTCACTGGCCGAACAACTCAAGGCGTACGTAAACACCAGGGTATCGCAGGTAAAGCTGTCATTGGCGGAAAAGGTGTCCAATCTTGCCGCAACCATGATTGCTATGCTGTTGTCGGCCCTGGTGTTCTTTTTATTTATTACCCTGTTTTGTGTGGCGGCCGCCTTGCTGATCGGTCAATGGCTGGGCAGTTTATGGCTGGGATTCCTGATCGTATCGGGCTTTGTATTACTGCTCGGACTGATCCTGTGGCTGGCCAAAGACCGCCTGTTCCGTATCCCGATCATGAATGCTCTGATCGAAGCCCTGTTCGAAAATGAGGACGACCATGAAAAAGATTAAACGCATAGAGGATATTGAGCGGGAAAAACTGCGGCTGAAGGTGCAGCAGCTGGAACAGGAGAAAAAGCTGAAGGATTCCTGGAACGGGCTGAAGCATGATCTTAAACCCGGTAATTTTCTCCGGAGCAAACTCCACGAGTTCACCCAGTCAAAACCGGATGAATCAGGACTGGTCGGCGGATTAGTGAATGTTGGGGCTGCCTACCTGAGTAAACGGCTGACCGGTTATGCCGGTGGTAAAATAGACGCCACGATACAGGCGGGAATTGAAAAACTTAGTGAACGTTTAAAGCGGGCGATTGGTAAAAGGAAGACAAAGAGAAAGTACCGTAACCCCGCATCACCGTAGCCCCACTATATATCACATTATTGTTTGAAATACACTTTACTGATCTTCCCGAATTCGATCACATAGATCGCCACTGCATACAACGGCCTTGGTCCGAAGCCCGATACTTCCTCATGATCGATCACCATATTGCCCTGGATGATCCGTTGCTGAATTTTGCAATACAGCCTGGGGACCTTCGTCAGAAATTCATAATCCTTCCGCATGGCATCCTTGCCTTTCATGATGAGTTTACCGGGAAATTCATACAATTCCACATCTTCAGCATAAGGTTCAAGAAAAGCATCCAGGTCATGGGCATTGTAGGCATTCAGTTGTTGTTGCACGAGGTATTCGGGGGAAGGATTCACCAGTGTCTCCGGCAGATGAGCCACTCCCTTCACGATCACCTGGCTGATCTTACGCCAGTTGGCCACACTATCCAGCGGATTGGCCCATAGCAGTACAAGATTGGCCATTTTATTTTTCGCAATACTGCCCCAGTCTTTTTCCTGTCCCAGGGCCTTTGCCCCAT
>CALRQQ020000143.1:0-8011 GCA_943370345.1 Chitinophaga pinensis | reverse complement strand
TTGTCATGCTGGTAGAACCATTGGTCAATGCATAACCTGACTTTTGTACAATGGTACCTTTCATGTCAGTAAGCAGGATTGTTGCCTTTCCGCCTTTTTCAAGATTGATGGTTACAGTACTGGTATTTGTTGCGGGATTAGGGAAGAGTCGTAGACTGCCCGCTTTTTGTCCGAGATCAAACATGATTACCTTACTGAAGGTGAATCTGCCATCCTGGTCGATCATTTTTAAACGGTAATAGACTTTATTTGATGTCAGGTGCGTTGATCCTGCATCAGTAAATTGATAGACTGACCGAGTTGTTGAGCCTCTTGCCACGACTTCTCCAATGGTACTGAATTGGACGCCATCAAAACTGCGCTGAACAGCAAAATGGCTCATACCTGATTCCTGTTCGGTTGTCCAGGTAAGCTGACTACCCTGATTCCTGTAAGTACCACTGAACTGAACAAGCTTTAAAGGGAGTACTAGATTATAACTGTTTATCTTCCACAGGTCATTTAGGATACCGGTTGTACTACCATCAAATCCATAGCCCCCGAATAACCATAGATTGCCGCTATTGTCTGTCCAGGAAACACTGCCTTGCCGGGCACCTGAGATATTGGATGTATCTGCCAGACCTTGTGTGCCATATATGGCTACCTGGTCCACTTTGTTGTTTCCTTTTACCCAGGTCCAAGTGTTTGTATAGGGACTGTATTTCCAGAAATCATTGAGGTAGCCCGTGTTTCCCATGCCATCCATTCCATAACCACCAAACATCCAAAGTTCACCATTGGGGTCTGTCCAGCCACTGCCAACATACCGGCCACCAGGTTTATTTGTGGTAGCTGCAGTTCCCTGTACGCCATAGTTTGCTGTCTGGTCGATGAGGTTGTCACCACTGATCCAGGTCCACTGATTGGTTACAGGATTATATTTCCAAAGGTCATTCAGGTTTCCACAGTTTACACCATCATAACCATAACCGCCAAATAACCAGAAATTTCCGTCTGCATCTACCCATGAGGCACTTACATATCTTGCGCCGGGTTTATTGCCCGCAGCGGCCAATCCTTTAGTTCCATATACACCCCTGGTTTCAAGCGCATTATCGCCACTGATCCAGGTCCATTTATTCGTGCTTGGGTTATATTTCCATAAGTCATTTAATATACCAGAACCACTGCTGTTATAGCCATACCCCCCATATAACCAAAGGTTTCCAGTCGCATCTCTCCAGGTCACACTTCCATATCGGGCACCCGGTTTGTTATTGTTATGTTCTGTCCCTTTTGTGCCATACACACCTGTTTTATTCAGCGTATTGTCACCTTTTACCCAGGTCCACTGGTTGGTGGACGTGTTGTATTTCCATAATGAATTCAGGTAACCGTAGCTGCCACTTTGATACCCATAGCCTCCGAATAACCACAGATTGCCTGATGTGTCTGTCCATGAAACACCGGAATATGTAGGTGCTGGTTTATTGTTTGCTGCTGCAGTGCCCTGTGTGCCGTAGACTGCATTTTGAGTAAGGATGCTATCACCTTTTACCCAGGTCCATTTGTATGTAGTGGTGGAGAACTTCCATAAATCGTTTAAAAACCCCTGGTCTCCAGTTGCATACCCACTGCCTCCGTATAGCCAGAGATTACCTGAACGGTCGGTCCAGGTTGCAGAGTAATTTCGGGATCCGGGTTTATTTGTGGAGGCTTCAACTCCTTTTGTGCCATAGACGCCAATATGGTCAACAGTATTGTCGCCTTTCATCCACGTCCATGGTGTACGGGGATCAATTTGTGCATTTAATATAAATGCCTGAAGGGCGAAAGCGATGAAGAATACGGTGGTCTTCATAATAGGATGGATTTGGATACACCCAAACTTACACACGCTTCAGGTCTGTCTGCTACATTTAGACGGCATATTATTTTGTTTTATGGGTTAGTACTTACGGCGGCTAAATGCTTACTTGTGGTTTTGAAGGAACAGACGAAGATGAATACAATCCGTAAGTGGCGTATGTAGGCGGGTAACGCCTTTGTGAAAGGACGAAAAATCAATTTCCCCCAATGAAAAATCAGTTAATACGCTTATTGATAACCGTTACTATGAAGTGATTAGCCGGACAGCATGTATGTTATTTCCACATCGTATTGGTTGTGGAAATCACGCGGGCAATGACAGGTACAATTACGAAAAGCCGGATTGGGGTTTTCTGCAAAACAAAAAAAAATAAGGCAATACACTTAACCGGCACTCAGCAGATACAAGCATAAATCAAGGGGCAAAGCGACTAAGTAAACTAAGTATTCCGGGAGGGGTCAGCGCAGTTTATCCAATGACTTTACCAGTTTGTCATCCTTCCGGATGCCGCGGAGCGCCATGATGTAACCGAAAAGAATAATCACCGGTAATACCGCACTCAGGGCCAGTACCGGATCTGTCAGCCGGTTCATTTCCCGGATATAAAGTACCAGGAGTCCGGCAGTAACAAGTATGCCTGCCACCGAAAGCCAGGTTTGTTGTGACCGGTTCTTATAAAGAAAAATGGTCACCGTGGAGATCACCAGAGAAGCACCTGTGGCCAGCAGCAATAAAAAACTGCTTCCGGCATCGATCGTTGCCCTTACCGGCATTGGATTGCCGTCTTTTATTTCATCCCCGATCACAAAGGGAAACATGAAACTCCCGATTGCAGCGGCGGTGGCGAGCAGGAGCCAGAGGGTTTGCTGACGCTGGATCATGGGGAAAGCTTTAAATTAGTTATATAGTGAAATCAGCTGATTTAGAAATATAGTATGGTTAATACGTTAACTGGTTTAAAAGTTGAATCTTCTAAGAAAACCTCCTTGTCAACCTGTTAACCTCCCTTTGCCGGCTGGCCGGCTTACCACCCTGATCAACCCAATTCCGGATACAACGGGAACTGCTGCATAAAATGCCTGACTTCACTCTTCACGCCGCCGATCACATTTTCATCATCTGCATTCATCAGTACTTTGTCAATAAAGCTCACGACTGTTTCCATATGCGCTTCCTTCATCCCCCGGGTGGTAATGGCCGGTACCCCTACACGTATACCGGAGGTAACAAACGGGGATTTATCATCAAAAGGTACTGCGTTTTTATTCAGGGTGATATGTGCTTTGTCCAACGTTTCCTGCGCTTTCTTCCCTGTCAGGTTCTTGTTCCGCAGATCGATCAGCATCAGGTGATTCTCGGTTCCGTTGCTGATCAGCTGGTAACCACGGTTCATAAAGGAAGTAGCCATCGCCTGGGCATTGGCAATGATCTGTTTGCCATAGGCTTTGAAATCTTCTGACAGGATCTCACCGAACGCTACTGCTTTGGCCGCGATCACATGCTCCAGCGGACCACCCTGAGAACCGGGGAATACGGCGAGGTCGAGCAACTGACTCATGGTCCGCAGGTTGCCCTTCGGATCCTTGATCCCCCAGGGATTTTCAAAATCATGCCGCAGCGTAATGATACCGCCACGGGGACCCCGCAGGGTCTTATGGGTAGTGGAAGAAACGATATGACAATGTTCAAAAGGATCATTCAATAAACCGGCGGCGATCAGCCCGGCCGGGTGAGCAATATCGGCAAATACCACGGCCCCGATCTCATCGGCCACGGCACGGATACGCTGGTAATCCCAGTCGCGGCTATAGGCCGATGCACCACAAATGATCATTTTGGGTTTTTCAGCACGGGCAATGGATTCCAGCTGGTCATAATCCACGATCCCGTCTTTGGTGACCCCGTAGTGCAGGGCATGATAATTTTTCCCACTGAAATTGGCCGGACTGCCATGGGTCAGGTGACCGCCCATGCTCAGGTCAAGTCCCAGAAATTTTTCACCGGGTTTCATCACCGCCAGAAAAACGGCTGCATTGGCGGATGCACCACTATGCGGCTGCACGTTGGCCCAGGACGCGTTAAACACTTTTTTCAGGCGTTCGATCGCCAGGGTTTCAATTTCATCCACCACTTCACAACCCCCGTAATACCGTTTGCCGGGATAGCCTTCTGCATACTTATTCGTAGCAACCGTACCGGTGGCCTGCATGACTTCCAGGGAGGTGAAATTCTCAGAGGCAATCAGTTCAATACCATGGCGCTGGCGGTCCAGCTCTTTCCGGATCAGATCGAATACGAGGGTGTCTTTTTGCATGGCGCAAAATTAAGCCTCAGCGGGATTCAAAATACTTAAACAAAAAGGCGTTGATAAAATGTGAGTGGTGAGTGGAGAGTGGAGAGTGGAGAGTGGGGAGTCGGCAGTTAACAGCCTCTGCTAAGGTTGTTTAGCTGTTTTAAAGTAGGCTGTGTATTTTTCGTGCCATTTTGTGTGCTTTTGTGGCCAAAATCCGTGTTAATCCGTGTAATCCGTGTAATCCGTGGCCTCATGCCCCGTCAGGGGGATCCCCAAACTAATACTCGTTTTTTACCCTAAAATTGGTACTTTCGATGGCTTTTGATTAGTTACCCGGGCAAACGGCCCGTAAAAAACCTACAGGCTTATAATGAAAGCTATTATACCAGTGGCCGGAGCAGGCACCAAGCTCAGGCCGCATAGTTATACACAACCCAAAGCACTCATTCCTCTTGCAGGAAAGACGGTCCTCAGCATCATTGTGGACCAGCTCAAAGAAGCAGGGATCCATGAATTCATATTTATTGTAGGCTATCTGGGCGAAAAGATCGAAGATTATGTAAATGCCCGTTACCCCGAACTGAAAGCGCATTATGTACACCAGACCGACCGGCAGGGGGTGGGACATGCCGTGGAACTGACCAAGGACCTGGTAGCCGGTGATGAGGTATTTGTGGTACTCGGCGATACGATCTGTGAGTATGATGTGAAGGAAGTGATCAACAGTCCGGAATCCATGATCGGTCTGCGTAAAGTGGATGACCCGCGCGATTTCGGCGTGGCCGAACTGGATGAGGAAGGGATGATCGAACATGTGGTGGAAAAACCACAGATCCCTAAATCGAATATGGCCATGGTCGGCATCTATAAGATCCGCGAAAGTAACCAGCTGTTTGAATGTCTCGAGAATAATATCAGCCAGGGGCTCCGCAGCTATGGCGAATACAACCTCACCGATGCACTCGATTGTATGATCAGGGCCGGGGTGAAATTCCGGTCCTTTAAAGTGGAGAACTGGTTCGATTGCGGCCGCAAAGAAACCCTGCTCGAGTCGAATGCCTTGTTGCTGAAAAAGTTTGCCACCCCGGCAGATGCCGCACAGTATGAAAATACCGTGATCGTTCCGCCGGTCAGTATCGGCACGGGATGTACGATCAGAAATTCCATCATCGGGCCCAATGTGGCCATTGGCGAAAATACCACGGTCGATTATTCGATCGTCAAGGATTCCATTATCGGGTCCTATTCCAATCTCTTCGATATCGTTCTCGCCGATTCGGTCATCGGAAGCGATACCAATCTCCGGGGCGAATCAAGATCGCTGAACATCGGAGACAATACGAGTATCGATCTGGGTTGATAGCGCGAAGCGGATAAGTTGAAAGGGTGATTTTCTCAGAAGGTCCTGGTTAACGTATTAACTTTACTGCATGAACGACTTCTCCAATCGCATCACCACTCTTTTCGGCATACGCTACCCCATCATTCAGGCCGGTATGATCTGGGCGAGCGGATGGCGGCTGGCCAGTGCCGTTAGTAATGCGGGCGGACTGGGCATCATCGGTGCCGGGTCCATGTATCCCGATGTATTCCGCGAACATATCCGGAAATGCAATGCCGCCACAGCAAATCCATTTGGGGTCAATCTTCCGCTTTTATATCCGGATATTGAACAGCATATACAAATCCTGATCGAAGAAGGAGTGAAAATTGTGTTTACCTCCGCAGGAAATCCTAAAACATGGACGTCTGTACTGAAGGAAAAAGGGATCACCGTGGTTCATGTGGTCAGTTCTTCCCGTTTTGCCCGGAAAGCCGAGGAAGCAGGTTGTGATGCCGTGGTGGCTGAAGGTTTTGAAGCCGGCGGACATAACGGACGTGAAGAAACAACCACCCTCGTACTGATACCAGCTGTGGTGAAAGCAGTGCGGATCCCGGTGATCGCCGCCGGTGGCATTGCCACAGGTCGTCAGATGCTGGCCACTATGGTGCTGGGTGCTGAGGGCGTTCAAATGGGAAGCCGTTTTGTGGCCAGCGAAGAAGCATCTTCCCATATCCAATTTAAACAACAGGTGATCGCCGCGCGGGAAGGGGATACCGAACTGATGATGAAGCTATTGACCCCTGTCCGGTTGTTACGTAACGAGTTTTCGAAACAGGTGAAAGAGGCGGAATTGAAAGGAGCAGGAGCCGAAGAATTGCGTCAGTTGTTGGGAAGGGCCCGGGCAAAAAAAGGCATGTTCGAAGGCGAACTCGCTGAAGGTGAACTGGAAATAGGCCAGGTGAGCGCCCTGCTGGATGATATTCTGCCGGCCGGAAAGATCGTGGAAGATGTCTGGATGGAATTTATGGACGGTTGGAAGAATCCATTGAAAATAAGTTAAATTTATTGACCATTATCAAACCTGTCCTGTGTCGGAGGGTTAAACCATTAACCATAAAACCTGAAGCAATGAAACAACGATCACTCCTGCTGGTATTTTTTTTACTGGCCACCTTTCTGGCAAAAGCCAGTACGGATCCGGGCAACGGATCCAAGGACGAACTCAACGGCGTGGTGATACATGCAGAAAATAAAAAGCCGCTGAAGGATGTGAGCATTACAGCCTATGTGGGCAATTCCAGAAAAGAAAAGATCGTGATCAGTAATGAAGAAGGTGGATTTTCATTTGATGAACTCAAGCCTGGGGTCTATAAGTTTGTATTTGAAAAAACCGGGTTCAAAAAAGTAACCCGGGACAAAGTGGTGATCAAAACGGATGAAACGTTCCAGCTACAGATCGAGATGATCGAAATGGGCGATTACGAGATTTTACCTTCCCCTTTTAATATCAGCGGTTTTTAAAACTGCATGGCCCGGGTAAAAGCCGGTTCAGACATTTAGCCATTACGGGTTAACTTGCAGCCATGTTTTTAGCCGGCTACAGGAGATCTCCATTTATCATTTTTGGATTACTTACCGTGATCAATGCCGGTATGTTCCTGCGCAGGACGCACTTTGACTACAAGCCGGTGGTCAGTGAAGCACAACTCTATACAGCACCCGGAAAAGAATGGACGCATTTCTTTACAGATTTTCCGGTTGACGCACAACAGCAGGCGATTCGCTTTACCGATTCACTCTTACAGGGCACCGATACCAGCCGGCAGGCACAGATCATCCGGATCGGGTCTTTTCTTTACCGTCAGTTTGCCCCGCAGCTGGGGAAACCTTCCCGGCAGGAAAACTACAAGGATCCGTGGGAGATGTTTCAGTATTACCGGGCCGACAGCACGCGCCAACTCTGGTGCGGTCACCTCTCCATACTGTTCAATTTTTTCTGCTTGTCACAGGGCATCGGATCCCGGATGATCGAACTCATGAAAGAAGGCGATCATCATGTGGTCAATGAATGTTACCTGCCCGGACGAGGTAAATGGGTGCTGGTGGACCTGACCTATGATCAGTTACTGGTAAGGGAGAAGGATCAGCTGCTGGGATTAACGGAGTTCAGACGTATGCAGGGGAGGAGTGACCGTGTGCTGCAGGTTCATACATCAGGTGACAGTGACCGGTTGGTTCGGATGGATACCGGCTATATCCGGAATTATTATGCCAAAGACATAACCACTTTTTATTACAAATCGGTCAATCCCGATGTGGTCTACAGTACCACGTCAAAGGTCAAACGCTATTTGTGGCCCGACTCCTCGTACTATACGCTCAGTGAACAACCGTCGGTTCAGTTTCTGTTTTACCTCCGGCAGGGTTTGTTGGCAGCCTGGATACTCTGTGCAGGTTGGTTGATAAGGGGAATGTTTAAAAGAAGACCATACAAATAAAATTAACAGGTGGATCGGGTCAGCGGAAAGCCGGCCTGATCCAC
>CALRQQ020000142.1:0-8022 GCA_943370345.1 Chitinophaga pinensis | reverse complement strand
GCATGGAGTAGGTTCGGTACAGATCGCCACAATTGCTTTTACCGGCCTCATCCCTCCTTCACTCATCATCCTGCTGTATACCGGTTACTTCAATCTTCCCCTTGGAGAGCATGTGTATGCTATGAGTACACTGGCCAGTTCCATACTGGGCATATTGGGTACCGCCCTGGCTTCGGTGTTATTCTATATCCTCGTTAAAAAGGCCGGCGGGTTATTTGCGTCACTGGTTACCTATGGCATTCCCTTCATTGCGATCTTATGGGGGGTGTATTACGGAGAGAAAGTCACGGGAATGCAGGTGATCGCACTTGCCATCATCCTGCTCGGAGTATACCTGGCCAACCGGCCGGACACAAAAAAAGCAACACCGGTTGAATGATGTTGCTTTCTTTTTACTGATCGTATGACTCAGATCGACATGATCTCTTTTTCTTTGGAAGCGAGGTGTTTTTCCACCATGGAAATGAATTTATCGGTCATATCCTGAACGCCGGCCTCTGCATCTTTGGCCACGTCTTCACTCAGTCCGTTCTTTTGCAGACGTTTGATATGCTCGATCGCGTCGCGACGGATATTGCGGATCGCCACTTTGGAATGTTCGCCTTCCCCGAGACATTTTTTCACCAGTTCCTTTCTTCTTTCTTCGGTGAGCGGCGGCAGGAACATACGGATCAGTACCCCATCATTCTGCGGGTTGATCCCCATATTGGCTGCGATGATGGCCCGTTCAATAGGCTGCAGCATATTTTTCTCCCAGGGCTGAATACTCAGCGTACGGGCATCCATTACATTGATATTGGCCACCTGGCTGATCGGCATAGGCGAGCCATAATAATCCACCACAATGCCATCCAGCATCTGCGGGTTGGCCTTTCCGGCCCTGATCTTAACTAATTCCGATTCCAGGTGACTGATCGCTTTTTTCATGTGCTCTTCTGCACCGGAATGAATCGAGGATAATTCTTCTGACATATTTTATCGTTTTTAGCTTGTCCGTCCCGCTGACCGGTTGACCACAAAGCGGGACGCAAATCTAACAAAACTGGTCTATACCAAAAAAACCGGCCGGACTTATTGGGTCCGGCCGGCAGTAATTTTAATGCAGGGGTTTAATCTGCTGCGGACTGTGCTTCTTTTTCTTTGGTCAGGGTCACCACTTTGGTAGCTGTGGTCTGCATGGTAGCCACGCCTTCGCCTCTCTTGGCAATAAGGATGGCTCGGCGGGGTCTTTTGTAATAGAGGAGGCCAAGTCCTGAAAACGCCAGTGTGAGCATCAGCAGCATCAGGTAATTGGGACCAAGGTTACGACCAAACCAGGCCAGAATGATAAAGCCGACATTCACACTTACACAGGTCAGCGTTACAGCTGCATGGTCCATTCCGCGGTCAAGCAGGAGGTGATGCACGTGGTTACGGTCGGGGGTAAAAGGCGATTGTCCATTCAGGATGCGGATGCTGAAGACACGAAGCGTATCCAGCAGGGGCACGATCAGTATGGCAAAGCCGATGGCCACCGCCGAAGGAACGGGTACGGCTACCAATGGATCATTAGCTACGTTGATGAATTTGATCACCAGGATCGCATTGATCAGTCCGATCATGAGCGATCCGGAATCACCCATAAAGATCCGGGCCGGGTGATGATTGAATATCATGAAGGCAGCCAGGCTACCGGCTAAAGCAAAAGCGAGTAAAGCATAGGCCTGGTAGCCGATCGCAAAAAAGTAACTGCCGAAAACAAGCATGGTCAGGATACCCAGACTGGCAGCCAGCCCGTCCACGCCATCGATCAGGTTGAAGGAATTGATCACCACGATAATGGTGAGGTAAGAAAGGGCCAGACTGAACGCTTCGGGCAATTTTTCAAAACCGAGTACGCCGTGCATACTATCAAGCCGGATGCCACCAAGGTGGATCAGAATGGAAGCTGCGATGATCTGTCCGATGAATTTTTTACTGGCGGATAAAATGATCAGGTCGTCTTTAAGACCCAGGAAGAAAATAACCAGTGATGCCGCGAAGAAATATTGAAACTCGTAATTAAGATGACCTTGTATGGATAAGAGTGCTGCAAGGATAAAACCGCCGAAGATACCAACCCCTCCCAGTGAAGCCACCAGACGGGTGTGCACTTTACGTTCATTGGGGACATCAAACAACTTCTTTTTTTCAGCCACTTCAAGGACTACAGGGACCGCCAGGAACGTAATTATAAAAGAGACAGAGGCCGTCAATAAAATATCAAGCATCTAAGCAGTTTTATATGGTACATAAATAGGCATCAACCGATATGGTTTTTGCATTACATATTTATCATCTGACATCAGACCTATGTAATCGTAAGGATATTTAGATGAATTTGCCAGATAAAATTTATTACAACTGTGATTTGCATTGAAAAACAATGCACTTTTGCAACTAATCTGACCCTTTGAGGCAGCAAGATACGAAAAGTTTAATTATAACCTATTTTATTAATTATGAACGAACTAACCGCAGCCGCATCCCAGGTAAGACGGGATATCGTCCGGATGGTCCATGGGGCCAGCAGTGGCCACCCCGGGGGCTCCCTGGGTTGTGCTGATTTCCTCACCGCTTTGTATTTCAAGATCATGAAGCGTAAACCCGGTTTTGATATGGATGCCCGGGAAGAGGATGTATTTGTGTTGTCCAACGGACACATTTCCCCTCTTTTTTATTCGGTGCTGGCCCGTACCGGCTATTTCGACGTAAAGGAACTGGCCACTTTCCGTAAGCTGAACAGCCGCCTTCAGGGGCACCCGGCTACCCACGAACATCTGCCGGGTGTACGGATCGCTTCAGGTTCCCTGGGACAGGGTATGTCAGTGGCTATCGGCACGGCCCTGGCTAAGAAAATGAACGGAGAAAAAAATCTTGTATTCTCTCTGCATGGGGATGGTGAACTGAACGAAGGTCAGATCTGGGAAGCCGTATTATTTGCGGCCCATCATAAAGTAGACAATCTGATCAGTACGATCGACTGGAACGGACAACAGATCGACGGTCCGACAGATAAAGTAATGAGCCTGGGGAATCTCCGGCAGAAATTTGACAGTTTTGGCTGGCTCACCCTGGAAATGAATGGCAATGATATGGACGAAGTGGTGGTGACGCTGGAGAAAGCAAAATCACTGACCGGACAAGGCAAACCGATTGCCATCCTGATGCATACGGCCATGGGTAAAGGAGTTGACTTCATGGAAGGCACCCACGAATGGCATGGCATTGCTCCCAATGATGAGCAACTGGCGAAAGCATTAGCGCAATTGCCGGAGACGCTGGGGGATTATTGATAATTGAGCATTGAGCGTTGAGCATTGAGCATTTTTGAAAGGGAAATGTTCAACCTGCCTGCCGGTAGGCAGGTATTCAACGCTCAATTTTCATTTGACAACTACTCCGTCCGCAACGAAAACTCCTGCGCGGCCGCTTTGCGGGAAGGGATCCAGGAAGCGAGAAAGGCGATCAGAAGAACGGTAGCGCCTACTAACAGAAAATCAATCAGCCGTAATTTAACCGGGTAATAATTGATGAGAAAAGTGCCTCCCTGTAAGGGCACCAGGTGAAACGTGACCTGTAACCAGACCAGGAAGCTGGCCAGTAACATGCCGATACCACCTCCGATCAGTGCCAGTAAAATACCTTCACTGATAAAGATCCGCTGAATGAACCCGCGGCTCGCGCCAAGGGCATGTAATACACTGATATCTTTTTGTTTTTCTAGTACCAGCATGGTCAGTGCCCCCACCATATTGAATGAGGCAATAATGAGGATCAGGCACAGGATACCATAAACGATCCAACGTTCCACTATCATGATGGAGTAGAGGGATTTATTCTGCTGATACCGGTCCTGCACCGTAACACCGGGACCTGCAATTTTTTCAAGGGCAGCACGGGTGCTTTCCAGGGTGGACGGATCCCTGAGGGCGATCTCCACTGCACTGTACTGATCTGCATCCACACGAAGGGTGGACCGCAGAAAATCAATATTGGTAATACCGTATTTATTGTCAAAGTCCTGCTGGATCTGGAAAGAGGCCGAAGACCAGATCGAGTCACTGCTGATATCCTCCATCAGGTTCAGTTGTTTCGTGTCTGTCTTACGCGGCAAATAAATATTCAATGGAAACAGATTCCGGTCGGCATAGATACCGAGCGCATCCTCCACGCCTGCCCCCAATATTACCCGGGGCTCCTCTTCTGTACCCAGGTCATATTCCCCATTCACCAGGTGATCGGCCACCCCTGTGGTAAACCGGTAATTTTCATCCACCCCTTTGAGATAGATCACGGTCTGATAGTCTGCCCCATTCTGCACCAGGGCCTTGTCTTCCAATACCAGGGAAAAATTACGGATCGTGGCCACCCCTTTGAGTTGTTTTACCTGCTCCGGGGTCAGGGTCATGAGTTTGCCGCTGGCCGGTGCCATTTTAAGATCGGTATAAAAAGTGGAGTAGAGCGATTTGACCAGTCCCTCGAAGCCGTTAAATACACTCAGTACCAGGATCAGTACCGCAGTGCCGAAGATGATCGCGCCAATGCTGGTCCATGCAATGACATTGATGGCATTGGTGGACTTTTTTGCTTTAAAGTAACGCCAGGCAAAAAGAAAATTCAACAGCTATGGTTTTATAATGAAAAGCGGAGCCGCTTCTGTACTGGTTACTTTCCGGGCTCCTGTTTCCGTTCTTCCTCAATTTTTTTGAAGATTTCTTCCATTTTGAACACATGGTCCAGGGTGTCATCGTGGAAGAATTTCAGCACCGGCATACTGCGGAGCTGATGCCGCACGCGGGCTGTGAGTTCTTTTTTGATCTCGTGGTGCCGGTCCTCCACTTTTTGCAGGGCGGCCGCCACATCCTTTACCTGGAAAAAACTCAGGTAGATACGGGCTTCCAGGAGATCAGGGGTCACTTTCACCGAGGAAATGGACACCATTCCTCCGTCGATCATATTCAGGCCCAGCCGCTGAAATATGCCGTTAATCTCCTCATTCAGCAGTCCGCCGATCTGTTTCTGTCTTTTACCTTCTTCCATATTAGTTGGGTTATAACCGTCTGCCGGACTAAACTTCGGCAGTCGCTGCAAAAGTAGTTACTTTGCCCCGTTTCCATTACTCTTTACGAATGAAGCAATATTCCCGGATTTTTAAATACATGGCCCCCTACAAGGGCAAGATCGTGCTCTACTTCCTGTTCACGGTGCTCGGCATCATTTTTTCCATCATCTCCATCGGGATGCTGGGGCCCTTCCTGCAAGTCATCTTCACCGATTCCCGGCCTGAATGTATCGACTGTAACCAGCTGGGCAAAACCAGCAGCAATTTCCTCATCCAGTCCATCAACAACTTCCTGAACCAGTCACTGGTTCAAAACGGGAAGGTCACCACCCTGGCCTTTATCTGTATTTTCCTGGTCAGTTTTGTGATCCTAAAAAATCTGTTCATCTACCTCTCTTACTATGTGCTGAACCCGCTTAAGAATAAAGTGGTGAACCAGCTGCGGGAAGAATTGTATGATAAAGTATTACGGCTGCCCATTGGTTTCTTTAATGAAAAACGCAAGGGCGACCTGATGAGCCGTATGACCAATGATGTAAATGAAGTAGAAACCTCCGTGGTAGGCACGCTGGAAGGCTGGATCCGTGATCCGTTGAATATCATCATTACACTGACGGCCTTATTACTGATCAGTTACCAGATGACCTTATTGATACTTGCACTAATTCCCGTGCTGGGACTGGTGATCGGGCGCATCACCCGTTCACTGAAACGACATTCGGAAGATGTGGCCAGCAAATATGGCGAGACCCTTTCCACCCTCGATGAAACACTGGGTGGTTTGCGGGTGATCAAGGCATTTAATGTAGAGAAGATCCTGCGGGGTAAATTTTTTAAAAGCAATGAGGAATTGCTGAGTTCCAAAAACAAGATCAGTTACCGTCGTGATCTCGCTTCGCCGTTGTCGGAAGTAATGGGGGTGGCGCTATTTACCGCGGTGCTGTATTTTGGCGGTGTACTTGTATTGAAAAATCAGTTACTGCAGGCCTCTGCCTTCCTGATGTTCCTGGGTGTTTTCTACAATATCATCAACCCGGCCAAGACCTTGTCCACTTCATTCAGCAATATGCGAAAGGGTGCCGCAGCGATCGGCCGGATCGAAGAGATCCTGAATACACCTGTTACGGTGGATGATAATCCCAATGGAAAATTATTACCGGCGTTCAATGATAAGATCGAATTCAGGAATGTGCAGTTTGCCTATGAAGATGTGGTGATCCTGGATAATATCAATCTCACGATTGAAAAAGGAAAGACGGTCGCACTAGTCGGTTCTTCCGGTGCCGGTAAGAGTACGCTGGCCGACCTGGTGCCGCGTTTCCATGATGTGACCGGTGGGGAGGTACTGATCGACGGCGTGAATATCAAAGATTACTCGCTGACCTCCATCCGCAGCCTGATGAGTATCGTAACCCAGGAGCCTATTCTGTTCAATGATACGATCGGGAATAATATCGCCCTCGGTCAGCAAGGTGCTACGCAGGAACAGATCGAAGAAGCCGCACGTATTGCCAATGCGCATGAATTTATACTTAAGAAAGAAGACGGTTATAAAAGTAATATCGGCGACCGTGGCTCCAAACTGAGTGGCGGAGAAAGACAACGGCTCACCATTGCCCGGGCGGTATTAAAGAATCCGCCGATCCTCATACTCGATGAGGCCACGTCATCACTTGATACCGAAAGTGAACGACTGGTGCAGGATGCCATTAACAACATGATGCAGAACCGCACCAGTATCGTGATCGCTCACCGGCTGAGTACCATCCGTCATGCGGATGAGATCGTGGTACTGCAGAAGGGCCGGATTGTAGAACGTGGCAATCATGAATCATTGATGGAGCAGAATGGTTTTTACAGGAAGCTGGTAGATATGCAAGAAGTTCGTTAGTCTTCCTTCGCAAAAACTACCACGGATAATAGAGCAGTCAGGCTCATGGCTTATTAAAACATGAACCCTGAAAAGAATCTATTAATGCTGATTTCATAATCTTCAGAATCCGTCTCTCAGAAGGGGCTGTTGACTACTAACTACGATCTAGCGCAGCACTTCCCGACTAATCACAATCTTCTGTATCTCACTCGTACCTTCTCCGATCGTACAAAGCTTGGCATCGCGGTAGAATTTTTCGACGGGGAAATCTTTCGTGTAGCCATAACCGCCAAAGATCTGTACGGCGTCGTTGGCGACCTTGACCGATACTTCACTGGCGTAGTATTTGGCCATGGCGGCTTCCTTGGTCATAGGGAGATGACGATGTTTCAGATCACAGGCCTGCAGGATGAGGAGTTCGGCTGCGGCGATCTCAGTGGCCATATCGGCCAGTTTGAAAGAGACTCCCTGGAAGGAGGAAATGGGTTTGTCGAACTGATAACGCTCCTGCGAATATTGCAGGGCCGCTTCATAAGCGCCTTTGGCGATACCGAGAGCAAGGGAAGCAATGGAGATGCGTCCGCCATCCAATACTTTCATGGCCTGCTTGAACCCATCCCCCACTTCGCCCATACGTTGGGTGTCGGGTATGCGGCAATTATCAAAGACCATTTCGGCGGTCTCACTGGCACGCATGCCAAGTTTGTTTTCTTTCTTACCTGCACTGAAACCGGGCGTACCTCTTTCCACCACAAACGTAGTGGAGTTGTTTTTCGTACGTGGCTCACCGGTACGGCAAATGACCACGGCCACATCTCCGCTCTTTCCATGGGTGATCCAGTTCTTGGTGCCGTTGATGATCCAGTGATCGCCGTCTTTCACAGCCGTGCATTTCATATTGCCGGCATCACTGCCGGTATTGGCTTCAGTCAATCCCCAGGCGCCGATCCACTCCGCTGTAGCGAGTTTGGGCAGCCATTTCATTTTCTGTTCTTCACTGCCAAAGGCGAGGATATGCCCTGTACATAGTGAATTATGGGCGGCCAGACTGAGTCCGACAGAACCA
>CALRQQ020000141.1:0-8032 GCA_943370345.1 Chitinophaga pinensis | reverse complement strand
AGACAACTTCGGCTGTACAGATGTAATTCTCGTCAATCTTATTTCAGACCCGGTAAGCCATCTTGCCGGGTTCTTTTTTTTAAGGATATTTGCACTATGATTTTATATAAAACAGATGAGCAGGTGGAGATGATGCGGCAGAGCGCCTTGTTGGTGAGTAAGACCCTCACGGAAGTGGCTGCCGTGTTGAAGCCGGGGATCGATACCCTGTCCATTGACCAGTTGATCGGTACATATATCAGGGATCATAAAGCAATCCCTTCCTTCCTGAATTATCACGGATATCCGTTTAATTCCTGCATATCGGTGAACGATGTGGTGGTACACGGATTTCCCAATAAACGAGCCCTGAAAGAAGGCGATATCATTTCGGTGGATGTGGGTGTGATCCTGGAAGGCTGGCATGGCGATCATGCGTACACATTTGCCATTGGCGATCCTGGTAAGGAAACCATGAAGCTGATCCAGGTGACCAAGGAATCGCTTTATAAAGGTATTGAGAAAGCCGTAGCCGGTAACCGGATCGGTGATATCGGGTTTGCGATACAGGATTATACAGAAAAGAAACATGGATATGGCGTGGTCAGGGAATTGGTTGGGCATGGCCTGGGTAAAGACCTGCACGAAGATCCGCAGGTGCCCAACTACGGTAAGCGGGGCAGCGGCGCCAAATTGAAAGAAGGCATGGTGCTGGCCATTGAGCCAATGATCAATATGGGCAAGAAAGATGTCTATACCGAAGATGATGGATGGACCGTTCGCACCCGTGATGGTAAGCCGTCCGTACATTTTGAACATGATGTATGTGTACGTAAAGACAAAGCGGATATTTTATCCAACTATGCACCAATTGAGGAAGCCGAGAAGAAGAATACACATTTGTTTACGTGAGTGGTGAGTGGGTACCACTTATAGCAAACGGTATTTCAGTTCCACCCGATCATCTTTCCAGATCTCCTGTGGACTGATATAGGTGTCATTCATCCTGAAGAGTACCCCTGATTTGGCATAAGCATCCCGTACCAGTTCAGAGCAGATATAGCTTTTATTTCTTTCCCTTTTTCCCTTCCTGAATAAGATGCGGAGCATAATGCGGATGATCTCCCAGTTGTCATAAGGTCGTGTAAGCTGATCCAGGCCGAAGCTGATCGCTTTATTAAGATGTTCTTCGGCGGGCTCGTTGTTGAGTTTTGCAATCACGATCTGGCCCTTATAGGGTCTTTTCTTTCCCTGGTAATTCCGGAGGTAATTAGATAAGGGGATCATCCGGATACCGACTTTGGGCTCTGCTTCCAGTACGAGGACCCTTCCCAGTTTTTCATCTTTATAAATAATGGCCACATGGCTCCAGACGCTTTTGGTCAGCCGCTGGATGATGCCGGAAAAGGCATAACTGCCTGAACTGAAAAAAACATGTCCGGTCTGCAGGTAGTCCCTGATCTTTTCATAGGGAACGACAGGAATTTGTTCGAGTTCTTTTTTGGTCAGGTGTCCGGCCATACGGGGGGTGTTGAAGTTGAACGAACTTAAATAAAATTCATCGTTCTTTGCAAAAAAGGAAAACTTGGCAAAAAAACTGGTGGTAATAGGAGGAGGGGCAGCAGGATTTTTCTGCGCGGTGAATGCCGCACGGATGAATCCTTCGTTGGAGGTGATCCTGCTGGAGAAAACCGGAAAACTGCTTTCCAAAGTACGGATCAGTGGGGGTGGTCGTTGTAACCTCACGCATGCCTGTTTTGATCCGGAGGAAATGAGTCGTCAATACCCGCGTGGACAACGCTTTGTACGGAAGGCTTTTCATCAGTTCTTTACCACAGATACCATACGGTGGTTTGAAGAAAGAGGTGTTCCGCTGAAGCAGGAACCAGATGGAAGGATGTTCCCGGTATCTGATGATTCCGGTAGTATTATTAACTGCCTGCTGATGGAAGTGAATCGCTGTAAAGTGGACGTACGGATGAATGCGGAAGTAGTGCAGCTGATCAAAAAGGAACAGGGTTTTACCCTCCGGTTGAACAATGACCGTTTGCTGGAGGCCGATTATGTTTGTGTGGCCTGTGGCGGTTATCCTAAATCAGCCATGTTTGATTGGTTGTTACAAACAGGTCATACGATCGAGTCACCCGTGCCCTCCCTGTTTACGTTCAATATACCGGACCATCCTGTGACCGGACTGATGGGTGTCAGTGTGCCGGCGGCTACGGTGAAGATCAGTGGAATGAAGCTGGAGGAAACGGCACCTTTACTCATCACGCATTGGGGGCTCAGTGGTCCGGCCGTTTTAAAACTCAGTGCCCGGGGTGCCCGTGAACTGTCGGAAAAAAAGTATCATTTCCAGATCAGTGTTAACTGGTTGCCGGGTGTGACGGATCAGCAACTGGCCTTGCAACTACGCGAAATCAGGCAGGAACTGGCCGCGCAAAAGATCAGTCTCCGGAATCCCTTTGGATTGCCACAACGGTTATGGGATCTGTTGCTTGAATTATCTGGCATTGATAAGGAGAGACGATGGGCGGATCTTCCGGCAAAGGAGCAGAATAAACTGGTGGTACATATCGTGCAATGTCCCTTTGAAGTAAAAGGGAAGACCACATTCAAAGAAGAGTTTGTAACAGCCGGTGGTATCAGTCTGAGCGGGATCGATGTGAATACCATGCAAAGTAAAAAAGTACCCGGGCTTTATTTTGCCGGGGAGATCATGGATGTGGACGGGGTGACCGGCGGGTTCAATTTTCAACATGCCTGGACCAGTGGATTCATTGCGGCACGCTCGGTAGCTGCGGTTTAACCTGCACATAAGCCCATGCCGTAAACAACGCCACCAAGGGAAACAGCAGGCTCCACCAACTATGGGTGAACAGCAGAAGTGCTCCTGTGATCAGCAAAACATAGACCGGATAAATGAGTAACAGGATACCCATCACCACGGAGTCATAATGGCCGGGTTCTTTTAAGCGACGGATCGCTGTGTGCCTGGCAAATAAGAAAGGGAGAAGGTTGAGCAGCCAGCCCAGACCACCTGGAATAAAGAGTAGTGTTCTTTTGAGACCGGATACCGGAACGGACAGTTTTTCTTTCAGTTTTGCCTTATCTGTTGCCGGTATTTCAAATACTCCTTTCTCAAGCTCCGATCTTAACCGGTTATTGAATTCCAGGTTGCGCATACCGTCGGCTGAATGATCAGCGATCACATCAGCGGTAATGATCTCTCCGAAATTGATGAAAACATTTTTGCCAAAGCGGGTAAAAGAACTGTAGTTCAGCGAAACAGGCAACACCCGAAGGGGAATATTTTCTTCCCAGGCTTTTATCGCCAGCCTGGCCGTGCCTTTTTTCAACGGCCGCAAGTGCCATTCATTGATACATTTTCCTTCGCTGTAGATGGTGATGATCCCGTTTTGTTTGAAGAGTTCAATACAGGCATCAAAGGTTTTATAATTTTCAGATAGATTTTCCACGCCCTCACTGGTCCGGTATACCGGTAAGATCTTTACCGCAGTGAGCAGTTTGCGGAACAAAGGTTTTTTGAATACATCACCCCGGGCCAGTGACCAGACCGGTTGCCGGAAAATGGTGTTGAGCAATACAGAGTCCAGGAAGGAATTCGGATGGTTGGATGCCAGTAAAAGCGGCCCTTTTTCATTTAATCGTTCCGGGTGATTAATGACAATTTTCCGGAAAAATATATGGATAGCGATCCCGGCTATTATTTTCAGGTAGTGGTAGAGCAATGGTGCGCAATAGTGGCCTGAGCCGGTTAAAAGTTAATAAAAGCAACAGTTCCCCGTAAATCATGGGATGACCTGTTTGCAAGGGTCGCTAAATCAGCGTGTTACAACAGGAAAGCTAAGGAAAATTCTTCGTCCTGAAAAGCGTTTTTCCCCATTTATTTGATTTATCTTTGCTGCCCCGAAATAAAACCATTCGGGAAACAAATATCATGTTTGAAAACAACATTAAAAAACAATTAAACGCTGATGCACAGGAGTCCGGTGCCGGAGAGGCCGTGGCTGCAGCGACAACAACAGCACCTGTGGTGGCCACTGCTCACGACGATTTCGACTGGAGTGTGGACAAACGCAATGTGACTTCTTACACCAAAGAAGAAAAAGAAAAGTACGACAAAGTGTATGAAAATACATTTGTACAGCTGAATGATGGCGAACTGATGAAAGGACTGGTGGTTGGTCTGACCAAGACTGACGTGGTACTGAACATCGGATTCAAGAGTGATGGTCTTATTTCACTCAACGAATTCCGTGATATCCCCAATCTGGCCATTGGTGACGAAGTGGAAGTGATGATCGTGGAGAAAGAAGACCGTGAAGGTCACCTGAATCTCAGCCGTCGCCAGGCACGTATTACCCGTGCATGGGAGCGTATCGTTGAAGTACACAAAACAGGTGAAGTAATCACTGGTACGGTGACTTCTAAAACCAAAGGTGGTCTGATCGTGGATGTATTCGGAATGGAAACATTCTTACCCGGATCACAGATCGACGTTAAACCGGTTACCGATTACGATCAGTTTGTAGGAAAGACCATGGAGTTCAAAGTGGTGAAGATCAACGAAACCATCAAGAATGCCGTAGTATCCCACAAAGCCCTGATCGAAAGCGATATCGAAGCACAACGTGCAGAGATCATGAGCAAACTGGAGAAAGGCCAGGTGCTCGAAGGTACCGTGAAGAATATCACCGATTTCGGTGCATTCATGGACCTCGGCGGACTCGATGGTCTGCTGTATATCACCGATATTTCATGGGGCCGTATCTCTCATCCGTCTGAGGTGCTGAAACTTGACCAGAAGGTCAATGTGGTGGTACTTGATTTCGACGATGAGAAGAAGCGTATCAGCCTCGGTCTGAAACAACTGACCCCGCATCCCTGGGATGTTCTGGGTGAGAACATTGTTGAAGGCAATGTAGTTAAAGGTAAAGTAGTGAACATTGAAGATTACGGTGCGTTCCTGGAAATTCAACCCGGTGTTGAAGGTCTGGTACACGTAAGCGAGATCACCTGGGCCAATACCCCGATCAATGCCAAAGAGTTCTTCAAATTAGGTGATGAGCATGAAGCAAAGATCGTTACACTGGATAAAGACAGCCGGAAGATGAGTCTTTCCATCAAGCAACTTTCTGCTGATCCCTGGAATGATATTGAAACCAAATTTGCAGAAGGCAGCCGTCATACCGGCCTGGTGAAGAACATCACCAATTACGGTGTGTTCGTTGAACTGGCGCCTGGTATCGGTGGTATGATCCATATCAGCGATCTGAGCTGGCTGAAGCGCTTTAATCACCCCAGTGAGTACACGAAAGTGGCTTCAAACATTGAAGTGATCATCCTGGGTATTGATAAGGACAACCGCAAACTGCAACTCGGACACAAACAACTGGAAGAAGATCCCTGGAATACGCTGCAGGATACCTTCGCTATCGGCAGCATCCATGAAGGAACCGTTACCCGCCGCGATGACAAAGGCGCAACCGTACAGTTACCATATGGCCTGGAAGGATTTGCCCCTAACCGTCACCTGAACAAGGAAGATGGTAAGAGCATCGGCGCTGACGAGACCAACCAGTTCATGGTCATTGAGTTCGATCGCAATGAAAAACGCATTGTGGTGTCTCATACCCGTATCTGGGAACAAGGCAAGGTCGAGGAAGTAGAGTCCGCCAAGAAAGAGGCCAGGGCTGAAGCTGACAAGACCAAGAAAGCCGTTAAGACGATCCAGAGCAAGGTAGAGAAAGCAACCCTGGGTGACCTGGGTGTGCTGGCTGACCTGAAGAAGAAAATGGAAGGAAATACAGAAGAGGGTGGTGCGGAAGCCAAACCTGAGTAAGTAAAATTCCTTGCTTATACATTTTAAGGCCGTCTTTTAAGCAAAAGACGGCCTTTTTTATGAGCAAAAACACTCATTTACGTAGTATTACGATGAAAATTTCGCTGTTTAAACTTGCATATCCCACGCCTGATTGTTTTCTTTGTCCTACCATCCTTTTGAATATGCCAACAATTGGTTCAGCAAGTTGAACGCTTACTGAATTATATGAAAGCATCCTTTGTCCTGGAGAGCAAAACACCGTACCAAAATTTAGATTATGCAAACATCTATTTCCAGGATGTATTCACGTTATATAGGTTTCATCCTCCCCATATTGTTCCTGTTTTTATTCATGGTTCCTGCATTCCTGCAGGTGAAAGGGGAAGGGATAAATTTCAATAAAAACCTTTCATCAGCTGTTTTAGAGGAAACACGCACACAACTATTATTCAAAGTGGATACCGGAGGCGGAATCCTGCCCCTGCATAATTTTACCCTGAGTGTGACGCTGAAAGAGAATACAGTTTACCTGAAATGGGTGGCGGAGAATGAAATGAATACCGAAAAATTTGTCATAGAAAGGAGTACAGACGGAACTACTTTTAGATTGATGGGCAATGTTCCTCCTACCGGTCCGCTGAATATCCTGACGGAGTATAATACCACGGATGACATACAGGGGATCAATTCAGGGGTGGCTTATTACCGGATCAAAGCAGAAGACAACCGGGGTAATTTTGCCTATTCGAATGTAGTACCGGTGCGTTTATCACGGGCAGATGGTTTCAGTTTCTGGCCCAATCCGTTTTCCGCTTCGCTGAATCTATCTTATAATGCCACGGTTTCCGCTTCTATACGTGTGGAAATGTATGATAACGGCGGACGACTTGTTATACAACAGCAGTTTAACATCAACAGGGGAATGAATCAATTGTCCATAACAGGAGCCGGAAATCTTTCGCATGGCCTCTACCATGTGCGCATCATAGACCTCATGACCAATGGGGTGTCATTTGCCAAAATGGCCAAATAGTTCCGGTAGTTTTTTGTAACGGTATTTTCTTCTGTTTCTTCACATTTCCTTAATTTCAGCGGTGAAAGGTTTACCAAAACTGACACATGCCTGCTATACTAAATCGCCTGAAGCATTTTAACCCGGTCCGGAAACTGGTCTATATGATCGTAGGAGCCGCCTCTTATCCGGGTCTTGCGCTGATCAATAAACTGAGCATTTCCGGTACAGAACATATCAAGGACCTTCCCCGGGAGAAAGTACTCTTTGTAAGTAATCACCAGACTTATTTTGCCGATGTGATCACGTTTTTGCAGATATTCTGCGCCGTGAAATGGGGTAAGATGAACCGTCTGGGGATACCGTACTATCTGCTGAATCCTTTTACGCGTGTAAATTATGTAGCGGCAGAAGAAACCATGAAGGGCAGTCTGATCAGCCGTTTGTTCCTGCTTGCAGGCGGGCTCACTGTCAAGCGTACCTGGCGGGCCGAAGGGAAAGAAGTAAGGAGAGGGCTTGATCCGTCCGATACACGGAAGATCACCCGCGCTCTGGAGAAAAACTGGGTCATTACTTTTCCGCAGGGAACCACCAAACCATTTGCTCCGGGCAGGAAAGGAACCGCGTTGATCATCAAACAGGTAAAACCCATTGTAATACCGGTTGTCATCAACGGCTTCTGGAGAGCATTCAATAAGAAGGGACTTAAATTCAAGAAAAAAGGCTCATTACTTTCTGTTACGTTCAAAGCCCCGTTGGTCATCGATTATGAAGCCCCTGCTGAGGAAATTCTGGCTCAGTTGATGGATGCGATCGAGCAAAGTAAGAAATTCATGATGATGGGAAAACATCATTGGCAGTCAACGGATAAATGATCAGTCCTTCATGAAGAAGGCTTTTAATTCCACCGCGTCATCCGGTTTCATTTTGCCTCCCAGGATCAGCCGTAATTGTCGGCGGCGAAGGGCACCTTCAAACAATTTTTTTTCTTCCTCTGTTTCAGCGATCACGGCCGGTACAGGTCTGGGCTTACGGTTCGGATCAAGGGCCACAAAGGTATAATAGGCTTCGTTGCTTTTATAGCGGAACTGCTGGGTCATATCTTCACCCCACACTTTCATGTGGATCTCCATGGATGTATTGAAGGCCCGTGTCACTTTTGCTTCAATATGTACGGCATTGCCCAGTTTGAT
>CALRQQ020000140.1:0-8091 GCA_943370345.1 Chitinophaga pinensis | reverse complement strand
ATGGTGCTGCAACGAAATAAACCGGTGCCGGTTTGGGGTAAAGCCAGTCCGGGTTTGCCAGTTACAATACGTTTTGCCGGACAGGAAAAGAAAACCACCACGGCCAATGATGGCAAATGGATGGTTGAACTCTCTCCGCTGACCGTTTCTTCCACCCCCGCCTCATTGACCGTGTCCGCCAGCAACCAATCCCTCGAATTGCGGGATGTACTGGTAGGGGATGTATGGCTCTGCACCGGACAAAGCAATATGGAATATACGTTCGACCGGGCCCTCAAGAAATACGCAGCACCGGGTAAAGGTCCCGATGTAGCGGCTGCAGAAGTAAAAGCCACGGACAAGCTTTCTGCTGTACGTTATATTTATATGGAACGTACGGTGAATAAATACCCTGCATTACCTACGAAGGGCTGGTTCACTGCGACGGATACCACCCTGCGTTATGTAAGTGCAATTGGTTATTTCTTTGCCAAAGAAATATTTCTGCAGACCGGTGTGCCAATCGGCATCATCTCTTCCAGCTGGGGAGGCACCCGCATTGAGCAATGGACCGCTCCGGAAGCCTATAAACGTTCTTCGCTGCTGAGTAAACAAATGACCAGTGATACCTTTAAGATCGATGGCATGCGACCCGGTCAGATGTATAAGGGTATGATCTCTCCCTTTGCCGGTCTTGCTATAAAAGGTGTTTTGTGGTACCAGGGCGAAAGCAATTGCATGATCGAAGACCAGGCTACCTATATGGAAAAAATGCGGGTGTTTGAAGACAGCTGGCGGGAAGCCTTTAAAGACGATAACCTGCCCTTCTATACGGTACAGATCGCGCCCTATCTGTATTCAGCCAGGAAAGATCCGAAACCACATGCGCCTGAGTTGTTGCCTCTCTTCTGGGAAGCACAGACCCGTTGTATGAAATTGCTCCGTACCTATATGGTTGTTACCACGGATCTGGTCGATAACCTGAAAGACATACATCCTTCTTATAAATGGATCATCGGGCAACGCATGGCGGCACAGGCCCTCTCTGTGGAGTATGGTAAAACGGAAACCGAAGCCTTTCACCCGGCCTTTGTGAAAATGAAAAGAAGCGGACGGAAATTGCAGGTCACGTTTTCACATACCGGCGGCGTACTGCGTACCTCCGATGGCAAACCGGCCAACTGGTTCAGCATTGCCGGTAAGGATAAAAAATTTGTACCGGCAAGTGTTAAGATCTCCGGAGATGAACTGATCATCACTGCTCCCAAATTAAAGAAACCAAAATATATCCGTTTAGCCTGGCATGAAACCGCAATGCCCAACCTGGTCAACGCGGTCGGACTGCCGGCTATCCCTTTTCGGACTGACAAATAAAAAATGAATATGAAGAAGCGCAGCTTGTTATCCCTTTTTGCCTGTTTGCTAATCGCTGGAACTGCAATGGCCCAGGTAGCAGCACCGGCCTGGACTACCAAAGTGGGGGCAAAGACCTTTCCTGCCGGTAAAAAAATATTTACGGTAAATGATTTCGGCGCCGTAAGTGATACTTCAGTAGTGAGTACCAAAGCCATTCAGTCGGCCATTGATAAATGTGCGGCAGCCGGTGGCGGGATCGTTCAGTTCAAACCCGGTACCTATGTCAGTGGCAGTATCTTCATCAAGGATAATGTACACCTGAAGATCGATAAGGGTGTTACCTTACTCGGCTCCCAGCGGTTTGAAGATTATCCCGATATGTATTCCCGTATTGCCGGAATCGAAACCACCTGGCCAGCGGCCCTGCTGAATTTTCTCAATGTAAAAAATGCAGCACTGACCGGAGAAGGAGTAGTGAATGCCCGCGGCAAATTCTGCTGGGATAAATACTGGACCATGCGCAAAGAGTATGATAAGAAAGGACTGCGCTGGATCGTGGATTATGATGCAAAGCGGGTGCGTACCGTATTGGTACAATCCTCGACCAATATCAGTATCCGTCAGCTCACGTTCAAGAACGCCGGCTTCTGGACCATTCAGTTACTCTATTCTTCTTACCTCACCGTAGATGGCGTAGTGATCCGCAACAATGAAGACGGGAGCGGGCCCAGTACCGATGGTATTGATGTGGACTCCAGCAGCTGGACCCTGATCCAGAACTGTGATATTGATTGCAATGATGATAATTTCTGTCTGAAGGCGGGTCGCGACTGGGATGGTCTCCGGGTGAATAAACCCACCGAGTATGTGGTGATCCGTAATTCCATCGCCCGCCGCGGGGCCGGCCTTGTTACCCTGGGCAGTGAGACCTCCGGCAGTATCCGTCATATTTATTGTACTGACTTAACCGCAAAGCATACCGACAACGGGCTCCGCATCAAATCCGCCACCACCCGGGGTGGTATGGTGGAAGATGTGTATTTCGTGAATTCTGTTTTGGATTCGGTACGCGTGGCCTATCAGTTCAACCTGAACTGGTACCCGGCCTACAGCTATTCCGAATTGCCGGCCGGATATCATATCGACTCGGTGCCCCAGCACTGGAAAGCCATGTTGCAAAAAGTGGTGCCGGCAGAGAAAGGCATTCCCCAAACCCGTGATTTTTATATCAACAATGTAAAAATTACCCACGCCCAAAAAGCATTTGAAGTGAATGGACTGACCAATTCAAGGATCCGGAATTTCAATTTCAGCAATTCATTTGTCCAGGCAGCCACATTGGGTGATATGATTTTTGCAGAGGATTGGAACTTTACGAAGTTTCGTCTCGTCATTGAAAAGAAAGAAGAAGAAAAAAAGAAACCCGCCGGAGGAATCGAAGAACAGGAACGTCTAAAAGGCTAAGCAAGTCATTATGAAAAAAACCGGAACGATCTTACTGGCCCTGTTAATTACAGGCACTACATTATTTGCCCAACGCCAGATGGAATGGCTCGACCGCGGACTGATCGCAGTGCCCGACCGCCAGGGAAAAGTATTGGTCAGCTGGCGTTTACTGGGGACAGAAGACCCGCAGGTAACTTTTAACGTATACCGGAGCGCGGGTGGCAAGACGATCAAGCTGAATAAAGTACCGGTCGCTGAGGCCACTTCCTTCCTCGACAGCACCGTGAATACAGCGGTGGAGAATTTGTATACCGTGACCACGGTGACCCGGAAAAAAGAAGAGAAGGATGGAGCCAGTTATAAACTGCCGGCCAATGCCAAACCCTATTTATCTATTCCTTTACAAACACCTGCAGGATATTCTGCCAATGATGCCAGTGCAGGTGATATGGACGGGGATGGGGTATATGAGCTGGTGGTCCACATGACCGGTAAAGCAAAAGACAATTCACAAAAGGGCATAACCGATCCACCCGTATTTCAATGCTATAAACTTGACGGGACTTTTCTCTGGGAGATCAATCTCGGTAAAAATATCCGCGAAGGGGCCCACTATACCCAGTTCATGGTCTATGACCTCGATGGCGATGGTAAAGCCGAAATAGCGATGAAGACGGCGGATGGTTCTATAGATGGTCAGGGCAAAGTGATCGGCGACAGCACCAAAGACTTCAGGAACGAAGGAGGGTATATCTTATCCGGTCCGGAATACCTGACAGTGTTTGATGGACTGACCGGTGCAGAAAAGTCCACGGTAATGTATGATCCGCCCCGCTATCCCAATAATCTTTTTCCCACGACGGAGGAATTAAAATCACTCTGGGGCGATGGCTATGGCAACCGGATGGATCGCTTCCTCGCCTGTATCGCCTACCTCGATGGCGTGCATCCTTCCTTAGTGATGTGCCGGGGTTATTATACCCGCACCGTAATAGCGGCCTGGGATTTAAAAAAAGGAAAACTGGAAAAACGATGGACCTTTGACAGCAATGATAAAGGCAATGGGAAATATGCCGGACAAGGGAATCATAACCTCACGGTAACCGATGTGGATGGCGATGGCAAAGATGAAATTGTGTATGGACAAATGACCATTGATGATAATGGAAAAGGGCTTTATACAACCGGTATCGGTCATGCCGATGCCCTGCATGTAAGTGATCTCGATCCGTCGCGGCCCGGATTAGAAGTATTCAGTATCCAGGAAAAATTCGGGGATGCCGGTGCCAATTTCCGCGATGCCCGTACGGGTGAAGTGATCTGGAAAAAGCCCTCCGTGAAAGCGGGAGAGGATGGAGAAGGTCCCGGGCGCGGTCTCGCCCTCGATATTGATCCCCGTTATGAAGGGTTTGAATGCTGGGTGGCCGGTGCCGGTATCCGCGGACTCTTCGATGCAAAAGGAAATCTGATCGCCGAACGTACACCCGCCTGCAATATGGGCATCTACTGGGATGGTGATCCGCTGAGTGAAGTCCTGAATGGCGTTAATATCAGTAAATGGGATTACGACAGTGCACGGGCTGTAACGATGTTCGATGCCCGCAATGAAGGCTGTGCCAGTAATAACGGCACTAAATCAAATCCCTGTCTGAGTGCCGATCTGCTGGGCGACTGGCGGGAGGAACTGATCTGCCGCACGGCCGACAGCAAAGAATTACGCATATACAGTACCGCGATCCCTACGACCCTTAAACTGTATACGCTGATGCATAATCCTCAGTACCGCCTGAGTATCGCGTGGCAGAATGTGGCGTATAATCAGCCGCCCCATGTGAGCTATTTCCTTGGACAGGGGATGAAGATGCCTCCACCCCCTCCGATCACCCTGATAAAAAAATAACGAATGACGAATCGCCTGCTTGTACTTTCCCTGCTACTGGTAACGGCCAGTGCATTTGTTTTCCTGCCACAGCGGAAACCGGTCCTCTATATTATCGGAGACTCTACGGTACGCAATACCAACCGTCCGCAATGTGGCTGGGGCGAAATGATCAGCGAATACCTTGATACCACACAGATCAGGGTAAGTAACCAGGCCATGGCCGGACGCAGTACCCGTACTTTCATCAAAGAAAAAAGATGGGAGAGGGTCATCAATGCCATACAGCCCGGTGATTACCTCATCATGCAGTTTGGGCATAATGAAGGCAGTAAACCCGATACGTCCAAAGCCGGTTACCGCGGGGTGTTAAGAGGTACCGGCAATGACAGTGTATCCCTCAACTGGGGCGATACACTTACAGAAGTAGTGCACAGCTATGGATGGTACCTCCGCAAATTCGTTCGTGAAGCAAAAGCCAAAGGCGCCACACCCGTGATCTGTTCCATGATCCCCCGCAATCAGTTTACAGAAGGTAAAGTGAAAAGAGCGGATAAAGATTTTGGTAAATGGGCCGAAGAGATCGCGAAAGAAGAAGGAGTGTTCTTCATCAACCTGAATGGTATTACAGCCGATAAATACGATGCGATGGGGCCGGAACAAGTGAAGGCCTTTTTCCCCGGCGATCATACACATACCAATGAAGAAGGAGCCCGGGTCAATGCCGCATCGGTGGCGGAAGGCATCCGTTTATTAAAAACACTCACCCTGAATCAATACCTGAAAAACAATTGATATGAAAAGTAAACAAACCGTTCTCCGTTTTGCCGTTCCGGTACTTGCCCTTTTTCTTTTATCTTTTCTCGTGAAGCAAACGGAGAAGCCGGTCTTCTATATCATCGGCGACAGCACCGTACGTAACGGGGATGGTACCGGTAAAGGCAGTCTCTGGGGCTGGGGAAGTTTTATCGCGGAGAAAGTGGATACGGATAAACTGGCCGTGCAGAACCATGCCATAGGCGGCCGCAGCAGCCGCACGTTTCAGACCGAAGGCCGCTGGGATAAAGTGCTGCAGACCCTGAAGAATGGCGATTATGTGATCATGCAGTTCGGGCATAATGATGCCAGTCCGCTGGATGATACCGCCCGTGCCAGAGGTGTACTTCGCGGGATCAGTGAGAAAGATACGCTCATCTATAATCCTATCCGTAAAATGCAGGAAACCGTGTATACCTATGGCTGGTATATGCGCAAATTTGTACGGGATACCAAAGCAAAAGGCGCCATTCCCATTATTTGTTCACTGGTTCCCCGCAACAGCTGGAAGGAAGGAAAAGTACAGCGTTCGGCGGATTCATGGGCGCTCTGGGCAAAGCAGGTGGCAGAGCAGGAGGGCGCTTTCTTTATTGAACTGAATGAACTGGCCGCTGCGGAATATGATAAACTGGGACAGGAAAGTGTAAAGGCTTTTTTCCCTTCTGATAATACACATACCAATATGGAGGGAGCAAAACTCAACCGCGATATCGTGATACAGCAATTGCGTTCACTGAATCCCGGCAAGATCAGCCAGTACCTGCGCTGATCAGAGGGAAGAACGATTGGTTACATGGAAGGGGATCTCCACATGTTCGGTGGAGCCGTTCAGGATCAGTTCGGCCGCTTTCTTTCCCATGAATTCAAAGTCAGTGGAGATCGTCGTGATGCCATTGAGGATGATCTTTTTCAGCGGGGTTTCGTTGTAGGAGATCACCCCCACATGTTTACCCACTTTCATCTTGGTCACCAGGATCTTCTCGATCAGGGTCACCAGGTCTTCTTCCATCAGGTTGATGAATACTTCTCCTTCCTTGATCGGTTCTTTTGAAATATCATGTACCACGCGGTAGTTGAACGCATACTGGCGGCAGAACTTGGTAAAGCCTTTCAGGATCTCCTCCGGATGGTAAGTGTCATCCGGGAAAATGATCTTTAACGTATGGTATTTACTGAGGGGTTCCTTGAGTTCTTCCAGTGCGTCGTAAATATCTTTTTCAAAATTCTCATACACGGCCGCATAATTACCCTTGATACCGGGGATCAGTTTGTCCAGCATCAGCAATTGTTCCGAAGGCAGCTGGTTGATGATGTCATAGGCACTTTCTCCTCCCTCCACAAAATGCGGGATGATCACATAGTGCGTGTATTCCTTCTTGTGATTCTGGATCAGTTTTTTGAACAGGGTGAAGTCATTATTATATACATAGAAATCGATGAGGGCCAGGTCGCCCAGTGCCTTCACAAAGGAATCATAGACGATCTTCTTATGCGCCCCCAGTTTATTGAAGAGCAGGAAGATCCGGAGCGGCTGCTCCACTTCCGTGGATTTGACAAAATAACCCTTGCCGGGAACGGACCCCAGCACCCCGATCTGCTTCAGGTACTTGTAACCCTTTTCCACTGTATCGCGGGAGATCTCAAACTCAAAACTCAGTTCATTGATGGAGGGCAGGAGGTCATCTTTATGGATCTTCTCCTCGCTGATGGCCTTAATGACGGAATTGGCCAGCTGCATATACTTTGGAGTGGCCGATAAGTAGTCAATATGTATATAGTCAAATAATACGTTCTTTTTCATAACCAGTTCCTTTTAAACAGTTTCCGGAGGCTGGCACCTGTACCGTCCGCTGTAAGCAATCGTGGGTTTTAAAAGTATAAATTATTTCCTGATTTGCCCTTTTTTTAAGGGACCGGAGGGTAAATAACAGGCATGACGGCACATGACGGGAGTGGAAATGGTTTCCTTAGTTTTACCTTGACTAAAAACGATTGCTTCCAACTTGAAATCCCCTTTATGAATGTTATTTTAGGCGTTATTTTTCACTTCTTAGGCGGTTTTGCCTCCGGTAGTTTTTATATTCCTTATAAAAAGGTAAAAGGCTGGAACTGGGAGAGTTACTGGATCGTAGGTGGCCTTTTTTCCTGGCTGATCGTTCCTCCTATTGCAGCCTGGCTCACTATTCCCGGATTCACTGAAATGATCAGCGGTGCCGCTGGTTCCACCCTCGGATATACCTTTCTTTTTGGGGTTCTTTGGGGCATTGGCGGACTGACTTACGGACTGGGTGTTCGTTACCTTGGGGTATCGCTTGGAAGCAGCATCATCCTCGGTCTTTGCATGGTCTTCGGCGCGCTGATTCCGGCGATCTATTATGATTTCTTCCCCAAAACAGGTAAGGATACTTTCGGCGAAATGGTCAGCTCCACCTGGGGACTCACGATCCTGGCGGGTCTGCTGCTTTGTGTGGTGGGTATCGTAATATCCGGTAAGGCCGGTATGATGAAAGAAAAACAACTCAGTGCCGCACCGGTGGATCCCCATGGTACCGAGGTAAAAACAGAGTACAAATTCGGATTGGGCATGTTCGTCTCCATTGTTTCGGGGGTGCTCA
>CALRQQ020000139.1:0-8102 GCA_943370345.1 Chitinophaga pinensis | reverse complement strand
CCCTAAAGCTTTATAACGACGGGTATAAAATCCGGCACTGGTATTCAAATTATCAGAACTGCTGTTGGTGGTAGGCTGTGACGGATACTCCGTTTTTGATTTTCCATAACCACCACTGATATAGAATCCGCTGACCCTGTTTGTACGGGATGCAAAACCCAGGTCGAGTGTGAGACCTGCATTATTCGCAGAAGTCGTATACGGGATGAATCCTGAATTATACTCCCCTTTATTATGACTCAGGTTGAGTCCGGCACCCAATAAACGATCACCTTTTGTAAACTGCGCACTGGCCGATAGGGATAGTACCACTGCGGCCACCAATAATAAACTGCTTTTTTTCATGATGTAGGTTTTAGTGATGTAAAACTGCAAAAGAAAAAGACAGGGAATCATGATCCCCTGTCTTTTCACAAATGTTTATGTTAACTGAACTGAAAGTAATGGCTGTCTGTGCAAACAGCCTTAACAAGCACCTTCAGTTAATTAATAACTGTAAATCCGAGATAAGGCTGTAACACAGCCGGCAGGTGAATTCCATCCGCTGCCTGGTTATTTTCGAGTAATGCGGCTACAATACGCGGCAAGGCCATGGAACTTCCATTCAGCGTATGTGCCAGTTGTGGTTTACCTTTTTCATCCTTGTACCGCACTTTCATCCGGTTGGCCTGAAAAGCTTCGAAATTACTCACGGAACTTACCTCCAGCCATCTTTGCTGGGCCGCACTGTACACTTCAAAATCGTAGGTCAATGCCGAGGTAAAACTCATATCGCCTCCGCACAAACGAAGAATACGATAAGGCAGTTGCAATGATTGTAACAATCCTTCAACATGGGCCACCATGCCTTCCAGTACTTCATAACTGGTATCCGGACGAACTATTTGCACCACTTCCACTTTATCAAACTGGTGCAGCCGGTTGAGTCCGCGTACATCGGCCCCGAAGCTCCCGGCTTCGCGGCGGAAACAAGGAGTATAGGCCGTCATTTTGATAGGCAGATCCGATTCCTTCAGGATCGTATCGCGGTAAATATTGGTCACCGGCACTTCAGCCGTAGGGATCATATAATAATTATCCGCGGGCATATAATACATCTGCCCTTCTTTATCCGGCAGCTGACCGGTACTATAGGCCGACATTTCATTTACCATCAGCGGAGGGAGGTATTCGGTATACCCGGCCGCAGTGTTATAGTCCAGAAAATAAGAGATCAGTGCCCGCTGCAGTTTAGCCCCTTTGCCTTTATACAAAGGAAAGCCACTGCCCGTTATTTTCGCCCCGGTTTCAAAATCGATGATATCATACTTTCTGATCAGGTCCCAGTGCGGTACTGCCTCTGCATATAATACCGGCTTCTCACCGCCTTCTTTCACTGTTACATTATCCGTCGCATGCTTGCCGGCAGGCACCAGGTCCGATGGCAGATTGGGCAGCTTGACCAGTTCATCCTGCAACTGCTTTTCCACTTCGGCCAGTCTGACGGAGATCGGCTCTAAGGTGGTCTTTAAAACAGCCACTTCCTGCTTTTTGGCTTCCGCCTCCTCTTTTTGTCCCTTACCCATCAAGGCTCCGATCTCTTTGGAGGTACTGTTCACCTTTGCCTGGTTATTATCGAAGTCCAGCTGGAGCTTTTTCCGCTCCTCATCCAGGGCGAGTACGGCATCCACCACCGACAGATCGCCATAATGCTTCACTGCCAGTTTCTCTTTGACCCATTGCGGATTTTGCCGTAATACCTGTAATTGTAACATCGTACTGAATTTTGCGCAAAGATAACCGCTGTGGCTGTAATCCGGACCTGATTCCGGCCGGCATTTTTGGCGTGCCATGAAAGTCCCTTCCCCCATTATCTTTGCCGGATGATAGCAAAAGATGATCTGCAACAGCGGTGGTGGGACCTGGAAGCTAAAATGGTGGAACGATTTGGGAAAAAACCGGATATGGAAACCATTTTATTCCTGATCGGGATCCAGGAATTTGGTGATATCAAAGAAAAATTCACCAAGGAACAGAAACAGGACCTGATGCATGTGGCAGTATGCTCCCTGCTCTCGCAAAGTGGTTTTTATGAACTGGAAGCGGTGGATGAAGATGGCTGGCCGCATTTTAAACAACTGAAGCCCATGCCTGAAATGAATATGTTCGATCAGGAGAATTTCCTGAAAGACCATGTGCTCCTGTATTTTGAACAAAACGGATTTGCATAAACAATCAAGCATTATGAAAAAAAGCCTGCTCCTCTTATCGGGATTACTGATGGCCTTATCCGTAATGGCCCAACCCGACAGCGTGGTGACCAAAAAAGACCGGAAGAAAAGAGATGTACTCCTGCAAACCAGTATGGGCGATATCGTGATCCGCTTATCCGATAGCACACCTCTGCACCGGGACAATTTTCTCAAACTGGTAAAGACACATTATTATGACAGCGTACTGTTTCACCGCGTCATCCAGAACTTTATGATCCAGGGAGGCGATCCCGATAGTAAGACCGCTCCTGCAGGCAAACCCCTCGGCAATGGCGGCCCTTCGTACCGGGTACCGGCCGAATTCAGACCCACCCTCTTTCATAAAAAAGGAATGATCGCGGCAGCCCGTGATAATAATCCGGAGAAAGCCAGCAGCGGCAGCCAGTTCTACCTCACCCAGGGAAAAGTATTCACCGATGCGGGACTCGACTCCGTGGAAACCTATCGCTTAAAAAGAAAGATCCCCGTTGAACAACGGGAAGTCTATAAAACACTGGGCGGTGTACCCCACCTCGACCAGAACTACACCGTATTCGGCGAAGTGGTAAAAGGAATCGGGGTGATCGACAAGATCGCGGCCGTAGCCACCAGCAAGGGAGCCGACCGCGACCGGCCCATCGACAATGTGGTGATCGTAAAGGCAAAGCTGATCAAAAGGAAAAAGTACCAGTAAAGTACGAAGTTAGAAGTACGAAGTACGAATGGCATCCCGTAAAACGAGATACAGATTGTTTTTTTAGACTAAACATTCTAAGGAGGTGTATTTACTACTAACTTGTTCAGGAGGGCTGTTCCCTTCTCGTTTCTTGCTTCTAGCTTATTGGGCTGTTTCCTGACACCTTTCTAAGGAACACTCAATATCCCACAAAACAAGAAGCGCATAGATCTGATCTATGCGCTTCTTGTTTTATTTATTCTCTCAGGAGCTGTATTGACTACCGACCTGCCTTTGCCGGCAGGCAGGCTACTAACTACCGACTACTTACTGATTCCCCATTCCTCCCTGCTGTCCACCACCTTCTGCACGTTTTTTCTCTTCTTCAATGGCTGACTTACGCTGACGGGCGGCTTTCACCTGGCTGTTACCGAAGCGGTAGCTGAAATTCAGTTTGACCTGTTGCATTTCCCCGTTACCGGTGAAGCGGCTCTCGACACCGGCAAAATTGGTATCCCCGCCCCACTTCATGGTCCTTAAAATATCACTCATAGCGAGTTTAACATTGCCCTTCCCTTTAAAGATCACTTTCTGCACACCGGCATCCACACTACCCATGGCATCGGAACGGATCAGGCCCTGCCATACAGAAGGCGAAATATATAGCAGACTCAGTTCGCCGGTCCAGCCCTTACCAAAATTGTAGCTGTTCTGCATGAAATAGGTCAGGGAGAACACTTCCTGGTTCACTTTACGGTTGCCACCACCAAAGTCGGCTACATAATGAGAGTAGTTCGTATTCAGCGATGCGAAGAAACTGTACTTCTTGTACTGAAAGGGATAACTGATATTCAGCGCCACCACATCCTGCGTAGCCAGGTTCTTCTTGGTCATGAAGCTCTTGGTCTTATCGATCGTATCGGGGATCTGGGCAAAGATATCTTTCACATGACTGTAGGTCAGTTTGGTGGTCAGTCTGTATTTGTATACATGTGTGATGTCAAAACTGTTCGTATACTGCGGCTGCAGGCGGGTATTGCCCTTCATGAAAGAGTATTCGTTCAGTTTGAACTCAAACGGATTCAGGTCCTGGTAAGCCGGACGGTCGATCCGACGGGAATACGAGAAGGTCCACTGCTTCATCGGGTTCTTATTGAAGGTGATCGCAGCACTGGGGAACAGGTCGGTATAATTCCGGCTGAAGGTGGAATCATAGGGCAGCATCACATTATTCACCTGCTTGAATCCGGTGGAGTTGCCATCCGCATTCGTATTCTCGGCACGCAGACCGGCCTGGACCATGAATCCTTTTTTGAACTGCTTATTGTAATTCACATACAAGGCATTGATATTTTCCTTGTAGATAAATCGGTTACTCTTGAGGGTGTCCAGCACTTTGCCCGTATTGTAAACATCATAGCGCTGAAAATCATTGTCCGATTCCACTACGCCGATCTTACCGCCAATACCAAGACGACCGCCTTTGTAATTGGTTTCATAATCACCTTTTACAGAATACAACTTGATATCCGTAGGCGCGATCATATTGTATATAGCCCGGCTGGTTTCGGTGGTGCCGTTGGCCAGGTAATAATAGTTAGGCTGGAACTGATTGGAACGGATCTTGAAGAAGCCATAATCGGCATCCAGGTTAAGCTCCGCCCCTCCTGTTTTAGCAAAGCGGTAGTTCAGGTTGGCATTGAGATTATCCCGCTTCATATCATTATGATTGGTCGCTTTCAGTACCCGGTCGGTCTGCCCGGTGGGCTTGTAGATAAAGTACATGGGGCCGGCTGTATTAAAATCATTGTTGGCCAGGTTACCATTCACCACTGCACCAATGGTCTTGGTCTTGTCGATGAAATAATCCATTCCCGCTTTGAAGCCATGGGTATTGTTGCGGAACAGCATCTCGTTCTTCTGGGTAAACAAAGTATCAAACTGGGTACGCTCGGAATTCATATTCATCAGGTAATTGCCTTTGTTGTAGTTGTAATTACCAAACACATTGATGTTCTTATTCCGGTGATTGAGGTTGATTCCGGCCGTTCCTTTGCCATAAACGCCCTGGGTATAGCCGGCATTTACTGATCCATTGGTACCAAAACTCTTGTTCTTTTTCAGTTTAATATTGATGATCCCTGCATTACCGGCCGCTTCATATTTAGCAGAAGGGTTGGTAATGATCTCGATGGCCTCGATCTGGGAAGACTGCATACTCTTGAGATAATTGGCCAGATCTGAACCCGACAAAGGAGAAGGCTTTCCATCGATATATACCTGTACGCCGTTCTTCCCGGCCAGGCTGATATTATCGTCTTTGTCGACCATGGCACTTGGACTGCGGCGGATCAGTTCCAGCGCATCATTGCCAACCGCATTGATCGTGCCTTCTACATTCAGGATGGTCTTATCGGCCCTTACTTCAATAATTGGTTTTTGGGTGGTAACGGTAACGCCCTGGAGACTGGCAGCAGCTTTAGCAAGTACGATCTCCGGAAGACGGGTATCGGAACCTGCGTTCACTACGGCAGAATAACGGGTGGTATACCCGATATGAGAGGCGCTGACCAGGTAACTGCCGCCATTGGTTTCGATGGAAAAACTGCCATCGTTATTGGTTACGGACAGTTTGACTACGGATGAATCTTTAGCCCGTAACAGGGAGATGGTCGTTTTCTCCAGTCCTTTCCCTTGCTCATCTTTTACCACACCTGATATTTTCTGAGCAGAAGCGGAAAAGGATAAGGTGAGAATGCTCAAAAAAATCAATACTAACTTTCTCATTATTAATGGTTTTTGTAAATTGAGTCGCAAATATAGCAGCAGCTGGGGTGATTGTAAAAGCCTTTCCCGACCAAAGGCGTAAATCTTACTATGAACGGCATAAATATTCCGGTGAAATAATCGGTGGATCTTCTTTTCGCCCCTGCTTCTTTTCCCGATTTTCCTTAGGTTTGCAACTCAAAACCATTGATTATGAGTTACCCTGCTAATCTCCGCTACACCAAAGACCACGAATGGATCAGTCTGGATGGCACTACGGCCACCATTGGTATTACTGAATATGCTCAACGCGAGCTGGGTGACATCGTATATGTGGAAGTGGACACGATCGGTAAATCGCTGGAAGCCGGTGCTGTATTTGGTACCGTTGAAGCGGTTAAAACAGTTTCTGACCTGTTTCTGCCGGTAAGTGGCACGATCAATGAACTCAATCCGGCTCTGAGCAATGCTCCGGAACTGGTAAACTCCGATCCGTATGGAGAAGGCTGGATGGTGAAAATGACCGTCAGCAATCCGTCGGATGTGGAAGCACTGCTGGATGCAGCCGGTTACCAGGCCCTGGTGGACTAAATCCGGAAGTTTTATTCTCCCGTATATACAGGTGATACAACCCGACTCATCATCATTGTATCTTAACCAATTATTTGAATCTCAACACTACATACAGTGAACAGGAGCTGGTGTCTGCATTGCGTTTACGTGATGAAAAAGCATTCGCCTACCTGTATGACCATTATTCCGGGGCATTGTACAGTGTCGTGAACACGGTGCTGTCCGATACCGAGCTGGCCAATGATGTATTGCAAACCGTATTTGTCAATATCTGGCGGCGATTTGATTCGTATGATCCGTCAAAAGGACGGCTATTTACCTGGATGATGAATATTGCCCGGAATGCCGCTATTGATGAAGTAAGGTCAAAAGCATTTACCAACAACCGGAAGAACCTGCCCATACCGGAAAGCAATGAAATAGCCGGCGCGGTTACCGGACCTGCCGTGCAGGACAGCGGGTTGAAACAGGTGTTGGGTAAATTGAAAGAAGAATGGCGGGTATTGGTGGATATGGCCTATTACCAGGGTTATACCCATGAAGAAATTGCCAAGACCCTGGATCTGCCGTTGGGAACGGTCAAAACTAGAATTCGTGCAGCATTAATACATTTAAGAACTTTATTACAATAACGCGTTGAATATACAGGCATACATATCAAGCGGCATCATCGAAAGCTATGTACTCGGACTCGCCAGTCCGGAGGAGCGGACGGAGTTTGAACAAAACTGTGCCTTGTATCCTGAACTGGTGGAAGCCCGTACGGCTTTTGAACTCGCGCTTGAACAACAAGCCCTGTCTGCTGCCACGCCAGCTCCGGCCTTTATTAAAGAAAATGTATTGCAGGAGATCAGTAAGGGCACTAAGATCATTCCCCTTCAACCGGTTTATGGCAGGGGTTCCCGTATCTGGAAATATGCAGCAGCGGCAGCCATTCTCCTCCTCGCAGGTAGTCTGACCTGGAATATCAGCCAGCTGAATCAGAACAAAACACTGGCGGCCAATCTGGAGAAGGCCAATGATAATATCACCGGGCTGGTGGCAGAGATCGGAAAGCTGCAACAGAATCCCAATATTAAAATGGCTTCGCTGAAAGGCATGGAAGCCTCGCCACAGTCCTATGCCACGGTATACTGGGATACCGCCTCGCACGATGTATACCTGCTGGCCAATAACCTGCCGGCTCCTCCATCCGATAAACAATATCAGCTCTGGGCCCTGCTCGATGGCCAACCGGTAGATCTGGGGATGATGGACTATGATGTGCGCCAGAAAAAACTACTGGTGCGAATGAAAAATGTAGGCAATGCCCAGGCTTTTGCCATTACACTGGAGCGAATGGATCGTCCTGATCTGTCTAAACCAGGCGGCAAGATGTATGTCATGGGTAAACTCTGATCCTTTCTTTTCTCAATCTTTATTTGGTTCCGCTTCGTATATAGTATGAACGACTACGGCTATAGCATGTTGGTCCTATAGTTGGTTAAGAACAGGGGGCTCTTCCGGGCTCCCTGTTTATGTATAAAGCTGTTCAAATCTTATTAATATTGCCGAAAGAAGCAGCATGAAGCGTTTTCTATTTCTCCTGCCGGGCATCGGCTGGGTCATTATCTGTACCATTTTACTGACCTTACCCGGCTCCTCCTTTCCCAAAGAAGACTGGCTGGATAAGATCTGGTTTGATAAATGGGTGCATATCGGCCTTTTTGCCGTAATGGTGATGACCTGGTGCTGGGGTGTTCAAAAGCGGACTACACAAAATCCGCTCCGGGTGTTTATTTGGATCCTGTTATTGGCGATCCTGTATGGTACAGGAATGGAGTTTGTACAGAAATACCTGGTGATTAACCGCTCTT
>CALRQQ020000138.1:0-8103 GCA_943370345.1 Chitinophaga pinensis | reverse complement strand
TGATTTCTTCACCTGGTCCACAATGGCATTGCGCATGGTTTCTGTTACGGGTGTAGCGGTGGTCAGCTGTATGGTCCGGATCTTATGGTGTGCTTTGTAGGCGGAGATAAACGCATTCACGATCTCGGGCAGAAAGCGTTCCCGGTTCTTGATCACCAGCAGGCGGTTAAACCCGGCGGTCATTTCGCTTATATTCCCGGTAACAGTTACGGCTTCAATGATCTTCCGCTTCACGTCATTCTTAATGATCGGGCTGCGCAGCATATTCACAAAATCACGGTTGCTCTTACACACCGCCTGCAGCCATTGCATGTCTGCATATACCTTCTCCAGCTCACCTCTTTCGATGGCCAGATCCAGGATCGATTTCGCGTATCTTGATGCTAAACGGGGGTTTTGCATATTTGTTTTTTTTGGGTGTTTCGATGAAGTGAACAGATGCTTTCTGAAAGCCCCACTCACCACTCACCATTCACCACTCACTTAATTCAATTTAACGCCATCCACGAGGCCCTTGATATGGGCTTCCTGGGCTTCTTTGTTGCTGAGTTCCTTTCTCAGTACTTTCTCACTTACTTCGATCACCAGCTTACCTACCTGGTTCTTCACTTCGGTCAGGGCGGCCATTTTCTGCGCGTTGATCGCTGCCTGGGCTTCGGCCACTACTTTGTTGGCTTCCGTTTTGGCCTGCTCCTTGGCTTCGTTGATGATACGATCCTTGGTTTCACGCGCTTCTTTCAGCAATTGGGCTCTTTCCTCACGGGCTTTGGCCAGCAGGGCTTCGTTCTCACTTTTCATCAGGGCCATTTCCTCTTTCACTTTCTGGGCAGTAGCCAGTGATTCAGTGATACTGTTCTCACGGTCACGCAGTCCTTTGATGATCGCGGGCCAGGCCATTTTGCGCAGCAGGAAGAATACGATCAGGAAGGCCAGGAGGGTCCAGGCTAACAAACCTAATTTGGGAAGTAATAACTCCATAAAACGTGTGATTTAAATGAGTCCTCCCTTACGGGACTTCCTCATTCTTTATTTTTTATTTATTATTTGTCATTTAAATACTGCATCCTCCGCCCTGTGCTTTGGATGCAGTAATTTTTTTCGGCAATGATATTATAATACCATTGCGAGGAAGCCCACGATGATCGCGAACAGCGCAGCTCCCTCAACGAGGGCTGCAGTCAGGATCATGTTACCGCGGATGTCGTTAGACGCTTCCGGCTGACGGGCAATGGCCTCAACGGCACCTTTACCAATCTGACCGATACCGATACCGGCACCGATAGCTGCTAAACCTGCGCCGATTGCACCACCCGCGTTAGCGGTTGCTTCCAGCAGAATTACATTCAGTAAATCCATGTTTGTTATTATTGATTGTTAATGAATACAAATTAATGATGCGCCGCATGCGCGTCGTCATGATGCTCTCCTTCAAACGCCTGGCCTACAAACACTGCTGTCAGCATCGTGAAGATGAAGGCCTGCAGGAACGCCACCAGTACCTCGATCAGGTAGATGAACACGGTAAAGCCAATAGAGAGCGGTGAAGCACCCCAGCCGGCAACCGGATTCAACTGACCGAAAATGAATATCAGGGAGATCAGACAAATAATGATAATGTGACCCGCTACCATGTTCGCAAAAAGACGAATGATGAGAGCGAAGGGCTTGATGAACACACTCAGGAACTCCACCGGTACCAGGATGAACTTCACACCTAAGGGTACACCCGGCGGGTTGAAGATATGGCCCCAGTAATGGCCGTTGGAACTGAACAGGATCACCACGAAAGAGATCAGACCCAATACCGCGGTGAACGCGATATTACCGGTTACGTTGGCGGAACCGGGGATCAGTCCGAAAATGTTATTGATAAGAATAAAAAAGAATACGGTCAGCAGGTAGGGCAGGTACTTTTCGTACTTATGGCCTAAGTTGGGCTTGGCCACTTCATCCCGTACAAATGTGATCACTGGTTCAATCAGACTTTGTGAACCTTTGGGAGCAGAAGTCACTCCTACCCCACTCTTGTAACGTTTGGCAATACGGAGCATGATCACTACAAAAATGGTCAGCGCCAGGATCATCTGCACCACGTTGCGGGTGAGGGAGAAATCAAATACACTTACGGTAGTATCAGGTTTGCCATCAGCGCCTACGGCATAAATATCTTCGTTCTTGAATTTCTTCGGATCCAGTCCCATTTCTGCAATATTGTGCTTGGTCAGGATCATATAGCCTTCGTGGGCTTCAGTGCCATGGTGGAAGGCCGAGGACATAAAAGCTTTGAACCCTTTCTCTTTAGAGTAAACCAGGACCGGCAGGGGTACGGATACACCAAAAAAGTGGAACTCATGGCCATCCAGTACGTGTTCGAAGATCACTTCGCCCACATTCAGCTTCTCTTCATGTCCGGATTTTGCGTGATCTGCTTGTTCTGCAGCCGGCTGACCACCCTCTTCATGATGCTGGGCCATGGCAGGCATAGCAAAAAGCATGAAAAAGACGCTGAAAACCGCTACAGTAAAGGATTTGAAACGATTGGTGCACATACCTCTTCCGAAATTTGGCGCAAAGATAAGGGGGGGAGCATGAAAAACCTTGAATAAAGCAAAAAATGAGGCCTGGTTACACCCTGACTTTTGGCGGACACTCAGATATGTGAATATTATTTGATTTTAAAAAAATTAAGCCATGAAAAACACATTTTTTGTTGCCGTTTTAGGCGCCAGTATTTTCTTCACTTCCTGCGAAAAGTCCACTATCAATGCCAATGCCGATGATAACAGCAGTACCCTGAGCGGTCGCCGAGGTGCCGATGACCCGACACCCATTCCTCCTGCCAACCTGCCGGCCGCTGTACAAGCCGCATTTACAACCCGTTATCCGACTGCTACCCGTATGGAATGGCAGGCAGAAGATGGAAATACCTGGAAAGTAAAGTTCTTTCTGGGTACTGTACGCTGGAAAGCTTTCTTCCGTGCAGACGGAACCTTTATTTCAGCCAGTCTTGCCTGATTGAACTGAATAAAAAAGCGGTCTCCATCAATAAAGGAGACCGCTTTTATTTTTAATCTATTGATTATTAGTCTTCTGCGACTTCAAACTGCATTTCATGCAGCTTGGCATAATGGCCCTTCAACCGCATCAGTTCTTCATGCGTGCCCATTTCTTTCACTTCGCCCTTGTCCAGCACCAGGATCTTATGGGCCTTCCGGATCGTGGAGAGGCGGTGGGCTATCACAATGGACGTGCGCCCGGTAATCAGCGTATCAATGGCATGCTGAATGAGCTGCTCACTCTCGGTATCTACGGAAGACGTGGCTTCATCCAGTATCAGAATAGAAGGATTGTACAACATGGCCCGGATAAAGGACAACAACTGCCGCTGACCGAGCGATAAGGTCGCGCCCCTTTCCATCACATTATAATCATAGCCCCCCGGCAACCGCTCAATAAAATCATGCATTTCAATGAGTTTAGCCGCTTCGATCACTTTCTCACGGGTGATCTCCGGATTTCGCAGGGTGATATTGTCCATGACCGAGCCGGAAAACAGGAAGACATCCTGTAATACCACGCCCACATTTTTCCGCAGCGTATCCAGGTCAAACTGCTCAATATCCACCCCATCTATTTTGATCGTACCGCCCTGTATATGATACAGCCGGTTGAGCAGACTGATGATCGTGGTCTTGCCACTGCCCGTACGTCCTACAATAGCAATGGTCTCTCCGGGATTCACGGTAAAGGATACTTCTTTCAGCACCGGTACCCCGGGTGTATATTCAAAGACCACTTTATCGAATTCAATTTTCCCCTTTACGGTTTCTGGCCTGAAAGCATCAGTGGGACTCTCCGGGGTAAAGTCAGGATTGTCCAGCACTTTGAACACCCGCTCACTGGCAATGATCCCCATCTGCAACACATTGAATTTATCGGCGATCATCCGGAGCGGACGGAACAATAAATTCAGACAGAGAATAAAGGAGATCACGGTACCCTGCTGACTTTCGTGCAGGTTCAGGGCTTCTTTGGAGGTCCACCAGACCACTAAGCCGATCGACAAGGCCAGTACGATCTCTACTAAGGGAAAGAATACCGAGTACGCAAAAATGGCTTTGATATTCGCATCGCGGTGATCGCGGTTGATCTTCTTGAATTTGTCCATCTCCCGTTCCTCCGAAGCAAAAGCCTGCACCACGGCCATACCGGTGAGATGTTCCTGCACAAAGGCATTCAGCGCGGCAACGGCATTGCGGACCTTATGAAAGGAACGGTTGATGCTTTCTTTAAAATAATAGGTCCCGATGATCATGATCGGGAAGGGGATCAGCGCGATCAGGGTGAGCTGCCAGTCACTGATGAACATATACGTGAGCACACAGGCAATGGACAAGAGATCGGCAATAATGGGTACTAACCCATCGGAGAAAATATCATTGATGGATTCAATATCGTTGATGGTGCGGGTGGTCAGGGTACCGATCGGGGTTTTGTCGAACTGCGAGAGATTGAGGTGCATGATCTTCTTATATGTGGCGATCCTCATATCTTTTACGACGGATTGTCCCAACAAGGCCGTGGTATAGGAAAATAAAAACCGCATGGCCGTTTCCACTAAGATCAGCCCGATCTGGATCAGGGTGATATTGATGAGCATGGCCGCCATTTCCTTGCTGATATATTCATTCACCGTTACCTTGATCAGCAACGGCCGTACCGGAGTGATCAGGGCGAGTAAAATGGCCAGTACCACGGACAGATAAAACTGCCGCTTATAGGGTGCCGCATAGCGGAATACCCGTTTCAGAAGCGCAAAATCGAAGAATGTTTTCTTTGGAGCCGTCAACGTGAATGAATTGTAAAAGGCAAATTTAACTACAAGCGGGCAGAACCGATGTCCCTTTATTGTTCAGCGGTTTCTGGCCCCATGGCCTTTGTGTACGCCTTAATAAATAAAGCACCCAGGTTCTTGTGCGGGGGCACATAATCCTCGAATATCTTATCGGTCACGATCCGGCCAAGTTCTTCCCAGAAAGGGATCCACTTGATATCACTGCCGGTCCGGAGTTTCTCCATGATCAGGCGGAGAAAAGGATTGTTCACCGGTGCATCCGCGATCTGCTTGGTACCGATGATATGCGCATCGGGGGCTTTCTGCAATATATCATGGATCATGCGGTAGCCACCACAACTACCCATGAACACGATCTTGGAAGCCGTGGACATCTGATCGATCGTATAGGGTGCATTATAACTGTGCCCGCGGTTAATGGTGACCGTAGGCACCAGTTTCTTTTCTTCCAGGTATTTACACAACGCTTCCTGGGCCTGGGCGTCTTCATTGGTTTCTTCGGGCAGGGGACGGTTCATGAACAGCGAAACCGGTTTGCCTTTAGCAGAAGAGATCGTGACCCATTGTTTATTACTCTGGTCGATCTTCCAGTTGGGGTTATTGAACATTCCCACCAATCCGGGAAATACCCCGATCCCGTCCTTATCTCCATAGATAAATAACTGTACGATCACCCGGTTACTGTCACCGCTGAGTGCGGTAAAAGGCACTTCATATACCGGGGGTATGCCGAGTTCTTTGGTAAGATCAATATTTTTCGTGGAGTCAGCACTCAGGAAAAGTTTACCCAGGATATTATAAATGGCGATCCCTTTTTTATTCCCATTGGCCAGGTTGCGCTCATAGTTCAGCTGAATATTCTGCAGCATCCGGTCCGCCACCGGCATCAGCGTCTCAGAGATGCTTGCATAAGAATCGGCCACATCCACCCCATCTTCTAATCCGTCCGATTGTTCTAACCGGTTCACAAAAGCCCGCATCAGGGTATTGGCCGGATCTTCTTCGCCCTCACCAGTGGCTTTGGGGAAGGAAGCAAGGAACTGGTCCAGCGTATTAAAGCCGGCCGACATCTTGATGAACTTCCGGTATTTATCAAAGTTCACCAGCATCAGCAAGGAATCGCCCCGGTTATTGCTTTTCTTCATCATCAGGGGAAAGACCCCTTTTACAAAACTGGAGGTATAGATCGATCCGTCGGAAGAAACCGCGAGGTAATAGAGTTCCTGGGCGTTCATGGACTGAATGCTCTTGAAGCGGAAATCCAGATTGCGTTCGTTGTGCAATCCGTTGATCACATTCACAAAATCGGCCTTGGCCTTATCCTCAAGTCGGCGGGAGAGGGCTTTGAACTCAAATGCCGTATCCTTATTTATGGCCCGGGCAATATAGTCCTGCTGGGTCTTTACTAATAAGCGGTAATAGAGCAACGAATCATCCTTGGCCGCATCAATTTCACGAAGCGTCATGCGTCCACTCACGATATTATCCAAAAAGGGAAAATACTGCTGACCGCTGCGGCTCTGGGCCATGGTGGCAATGGTCTTAATGAACAGGTCATCCTGGATATTGCGGATCAGCACACCCAGTTTATTAGCGGCAGCGGCATAATCATAGAACTGACGGGCAAATTTGCGTTTATCGAGTGAATGGAGCAGGCTGTCGGCAAAAGGCACATCCGGGTATTGCTGCAGAATGGGAAATACACGCTCCGGGTTCATATTATAGAGTTTCAGCACGAGCCGGTTCCGGGCAGGCTGATAACCCGCATTCTTATCAAAAATATTCGCGTTGAGTACGTTCATGCCCGCATCATAAGGCAATCCGTAAATAATATACTCAATGGAGCCCCCCTTGCGTTCCACCTTCATACAGGCTTCATAAGCATCGATGATGGCGGCCAGGTTCAGGGAATTCACTTTGCGGTCGCCGCTTTGTTTCCAGTTTTGCCGGAAATAACGAAGCAGATTCTCCATCCCGGAGAGATAATACACTTTCAGCCGGTGATCGAGGACGGAGTCGGTCTCAATGCGGTATTGCAGCCAGTCCGTCTTACGCACTAAAGACCGGGTCAGTAGTTGGTTGATCTCCTCTTTATCGCTGGGGGTGAACCGGCCGTCGTCTTTTCCATCGGCATTCAGGATGATCTTTTGTTCCCCGTCGATCCCGTCATGGTTGAGCTGGCGCCTGAATTCGGGTTTGTAACCGTCAGGAATGGCGAGTGAGTCAAAACCATTAAAGGGTTGTGCAGCCAGAAAAGTACCAGCCAGAAGGAATGCGGAACAAAGAAGGTATCTGAATTGTGGGATCATAGAATCGAACGGTAAAGTTACTAAGCCTTAAGGAAAGATTTATGCCTGTTTTACAGCAATAAAGGACGAATAAAGGCCGGAAAAGGATGGATACAGCGCCTGATAAGTGCCAGTCGGGTCCGTTAACCGGTATTAACTTATCATTAAGTCTGTGTAAAGCAGCGGGGTTAAATTTCCGGGCAATGGAATTAAACTTTAGGTTTGCGCAAACAATTTCCCACCATGGAATCCAACGCCCGGAAAGTATTGATTGCGGATGACGAACCGGACATTCTCGAGATCCTGAAGTACAACCTGACCAATGAGGGGTATGATGTGATCACCGCCAAGGATGGGGATGAAGCCCTGGAAAAGGCCCGCCGCCACAATCCCGACTTAGTGGTGCTCGATGTGATGATGCCCAAAAAGACCGGGGTGGAAGTCTGCGAACTGCTCCGTGCCCAGGCTGCTTTTAAAGAAACCCTGATCATCTTCCTCACGGCCGTGAACGATGAAGGCACGCAGATCCGGGGGTTAGAAACAGGAGCGGATGATTATGTAAGCAAGCCCATCAGTCCCAAAGTTTTCATCAGCCGCGTGAATGCCCTGTTCCGCCGGTTGAACAAGTCTGAGGTCCGGGTCCTGACCATCGGCAATATGACCGTCGATCCCGAACGCTTCATCGTTAAGGTGGACGAACAGGAGATCATCCTGGCCAAGAAGGAATTCGAACTTCTCTATCTCCTCGCCCTCAAACCCGGCCGTGTTTTCCTCCGCAACGAGATCCTCAATACCGTCTGGGGCAATGATGTGATCGTTGGCGACCGGACGATTGATGTGCATATACGGAAGATCCGACAGAAGCTCGGCATTGACTGCATTACCACCGTTAAAGGCGTTGGTTATAAGTTTGAGCTTTAGCTTCAGCGCGGCGCAACGGTTTTAAGTACGAAGTACGAA
>CALRQQ020000137.1:0-8200 GCA_943370345.1 Chitinophaga pinensis | reverse complement strand
ATGCTGGAGGGCAACACGATCTTCCCTTTCACATCCCGGGTATCGGACACGCTGTCCAGCCGCACATTTCCGGTATTGTCATCAAACACATAGGTCTCGCGGATACGGTCCTGTTTACCATTCAGCTTCTGGGAGAAATTACCAAATGCACCAACGGTCAGCTGCATGGTCTTGCTGAGGGGCAGCTTATACTGAAAGCCCATATTGTAATACAGGCTGCCGAAATTGGTGCGGGTCTCGTAATTGGTCTTGTAATAGGACACCGTATCATTGATCAGTACCCGGCGGGAACTGTAATCTTTTTCACCAAACAAATACCCCCCGTTAAAGCCTACACTAAGTCCTTCCATCTGACCGTGTTTCTCTTTTTTGAACAGGGAGAAACCGGTACCGGCTGAGATAAGGTATGAACCACCGTCGCCGTTGTATAAGGTGGCCGCATTCTCGATCGGTAAGCCCGTCAGTGGATCGATCAGTTTCTCGCTGGCCAGGATCTTATAACTGATACGGGAAACAGGTCGGATACCGAAGCTCAAACCCCAGTTTTGTTTCAGGGGCACCCCTATCTGTACATAAGAAAATAAAGCATTGCTGGCCGTGAACTTCGTGGCATTATTGGGCTCACGTAAAGTGCGGTTTTCCACGTTCAGACCGAGATCCAGGATAGCCCGGCCGGAACTGAGTTCTTTGGATTTCTTTTCCCGGATCGCCTGAAAAGTAGAATAAGAAGCCGGGTTGTTGAAATTGATAGAAAGCTGGTCGAAATAACCCGCGGTTACCCCTCCCATACTGCGGTTAATAATATTGGTGGCCGGAACCAGGTCTCCTATCCCGTAACGGGAGTACGGGGAGTTATCCTGCGAAAAAACAGGAATCGAGGCAGCCAGAAAAAGCACCACAAAACTCCATTGGGAACCTCGTAACGCCTTGATTATCTTAGGGGTTATTAACTTCACTCGTTGCATACAGACCTTTAAATATTAAATCAGGGTCTGCAAATATCCTGTTTTTAAGGTGTGAAGCCAAATACACTATATCTCCCCCGGTTAAAAGCACGTTAATGTTCCGGTATTTCTCTTTATAGGCTTCAATAAAACCATCCATTTCCTTGGCCATACCCAGCACCACTCCGGAGAGGATATTGGTGTTTGTATCATATCCCATGAGGGGCACATTGCTGTCCGCTTTTACCAGGGGTAACTTGGCTGTGTAATAATTGAGGGATTTGAGCCGCATTTCCAGTCCGGGAGAAATGGCCCCACCTACAAACTCGTGGTATTTATTGATAAAATTGTACGTGATGCAGGAGCCCATACCGATCACCAGGTTATTATAGGTCGGGTAATAATGAATCGCCGCTGCCGTCAGTGCCAGGCGGTCAGCCCCGATCGTTTCGGGTTTACCCACCGGGGTGGTAAATGCCACTCTGGTCAGGTGACTCAGTTTATGAAACTTGGTATGCAGGGCCAGCAGGGATTCGATCTCCGGATTATGATCAATCACGGAAGAAAGTATGGACTTAGCAGGTTTGAACCGGTCGATCAGGGCCCCGATCGTATTCACCGAATCATCCGCCAATACGATCGCTTCTTTCATTTCTGCCCCATGAAAGACCGCTACTTTTTTCCGTGTATTCCCAAAATCAAAACAGAGCGTAATCATATGAATGAAAATTAGGGATAAAAATAGGGAAATACAGCATGTGTCAATTTGCCAATTAGTTACTGTATATCAAATCCGCTCAGGTTCTTAAAATGTCCGTTCAGCCTGATCTTTTCTTTGAGCTGTTCCAGTCCGGAAACCATGGGGATCACTTTGATCAGGTGACGCTTGATATATTCGATACGTTGTTTTTCGTCCATCAGTCCCATGAGCTCATATTCCTCCTCAAGTGAAAGACCAATATGATGAGCTACATCATAACTGATCATATCCTCATCCGCTTTCTTGAAATCCTTGTTCAGTTTTAACAGGCCATGCAACTCGCGTATACTGCTCATCAGCTTGCGCATGGTATCCGGATTCCCCTGCCCGTAATTGTCCGGGTAGGTAACTATGGCCCCGCTATATAATTTATCCGGGATCTCCTTGATCAGCTCGAGGATGCGGAAGATCCGCAGACCTTTCGTTTTGATATCCATTTCCCCGTTGTCATAGACCTTTGTGAGTTCATCGATTTCCACCATAGCACCGAACTCCTGAAGTTTATTGTTGATCACTGCGGGAATACCAAAGGGTTTTTTGGCTGCATGGCATTCCTGAATGAGTTGTTTATACCGGGGTTCAAAAATGTGCAGGTTGAGGCTTTCACCGGGATATACCACGAGGCCTAGCGGGAAGATGGGGATGAAATTGGTCATAGAGAGGGCAAAGATAAGACGGCGGAGGAATGAGTTATGAGTAATCAATAATGAGTGCGGAAGAGTCTTTTATCGATCAGCCATTCCTTTATCCGACGAGCGGATCATTTACCATTTTACGGTCTTCTTTACTAACCCGCTTTCGTAGAGATAGAGAAGTCCGGTAAAAAAGACCGCGAGAAAGAAGCCATATTGCATTTCGAGGGTGCTTTCGTAGAGCCCGGTGAGGGCAATAAATAAAACCCAGATGGCTGTCAGGTAATTTCTGGTGAAATACAAGCGGTATAACAGGTAAAGTACCAGTAATAAAGGAAGGGTCCCCATCACCCATCCGGCACTAAGCCACCATTTGAGGTATTGGTTAAAGGGCCATTGGTAAGTGACGGGTGTGTCCGAATGACCTGCACTTATCCGTTCTTTCAACCGCTCCGCTCCGTAGGCTTCGCCCCATCCCAGTGAATTTTCACGGATCATTTGCACCGCCGTTTCATTCACGATCCGCCTTACTGCATCGGACCCGCCGAGTTTTTCGGCTTCCTGCCGCTCTGTCCACTCCCACTTCATATACTGGATCTTATTCCGGACAAAAGGCACGCTATAGGTCATGACCGATAGCAGTACTATGCCGGCAACCGCACGGATCCAATAGATCCGTTTATGCTGACGTTGTAAAAAGATCAACCCCCCGGCAATGGTCACAAGACCGGTGAACAACCAGCCGGTCCGCACGGAAAGCAATACAAGGAACAAGCTGAAATAAAGCATAAAATAAAGTGCCTGTTGTTTATGCTCCATCAGCCAGGCGTACCAGGCCAGGGCCAGGCAGCCACTGATCCAGATCGTAAACCGCTGGTGATCGCCTTCCATTAACGTATAAGCCACCTGCCCTTTTGCATATAATGCCGCAAGTCCATCATGAACCAGCATATCATACAGCGTCGGAAAGGTACTCAGCACACCCGCTGTCAATACCAATAACAAAAGTCCACCCGATGAGGCCGCCATGAATTGTAACAACAGGAGCAGACTGATCACGCCCAGGTGCAGGGCCATTCTTTCCAGTGTATACAACGCCGGATCCAGGAAAAACAACCAGCCATAATAGATCAGGAGACCTCCGATAATATATAGGAGCGGGCGCTTGAACACCTCCCCAAACACTTGCCGCACGGACGGAAATAAGAGTAAAAGAATACCGGCTCCCATCATGATACTGAGCAGGGCACGGGAAAACAAAAGACCCATGACCAGCAAAGCGGCAAGCAACAGTGAAAGTGAACGGGGTGAAAGAAATGCGGCAGGTTTCATAACTGGTAAGAAAGTTACGGATTTTCCCTGCAACCGGTTTGTTTCGGGAAGCCGATTCAGAAAGACTATTTTTGCCGCATGAAGATCTCCGGATTTACGATTATTAAAAACGCGGTACTGAATGATTACCCGGTGGTGGAAGCGATCCTGTCTGTTTTACCGGTAGTGGATGAAATGATCGTGAGTATCGGGGATTGTGAAGATGAAACAGAAGCGCTGATCCTTTCTATCGGAAATCCCAAAATAAAGATCATCCATTCCGTCTGGGACCCGGAACTGAAAAAAGGAGGCAAAGTACTGGCCGTGGAAACAGATAAGGCCAAGGCTGCCTGTGCTCCCGATGCAGACTGGTTATTCTATATTCAGGCCGATGAAGTGATTCCTGAACAATACCATGCCCCGATCCGGGATGCGGCCCTGATGTATAAAGACAATAAAAAAGTGGAAGGTCTGTTATTTCATTACCTCCATTTCTATGGCACTTATGATTATGTTGGCGACAGCCGCAAATGGTACACCAAGGAAGTCCGGATCATCCGTAACGATAAAACCATCACCGCCTTCCGCGATGCACAGGGTTTCCGCAGAGGCAATGCCCGGCTCAACGTTAAACAGATCCCGGCCTGGGTTTATCATTATGGCTGGGTAAAGAGTCCGGAACTGATGAAGCGGAAACTGAAGAATACCGGTGTGTTCTGGCATGGGGACGAGGCCGGCTTCCAGGAATTCCTCAAAACAGAAGATTTCTTTGATTACAATGATTTTGATTCATTGAAAAAATTCCTGGGTAAACATCCGCTCGTAATGAAGGATCGGGTCAGTAAGGGAAATCCATCTGTACAACTGGATATCACCCAAAAGAAATTCTCCATCAAGAAAAGGATCCTGTACTGGTTTGAAAAGAAAACCGGTATCCGGCCGTTCAGCTTCCGCAATTACCGGATCATCTGATCAATGATGAATAAAAGATCGATGGGAGGCATCCAGGAACTGCTCCTGGGTAAAGAATTTTTTCCGCGTAATAAAGGCATTCAGCTGACCATTCATCACCAGATGGGTGACCAACGGGTCGGCATTAAATACCACCGGGGTCTGGGCGGGTATCAGTTTCTTACAGGCATCCAGGGTCACGGCATATGAATGCAGGAGGTCGTGAAAGCCGGCTTTTTGTAAATGCGGGGAATACGGGCGTGGTAAAAAATTGCTGACCATCAGGGGTGACCATTTGATCAGTTTCAGGTGACAAATGATCCGGTAAAAAGCCTGTTTACGTTTGAGCGTGGGGGTGGCCACCTCATTCTTGTTGTAGCCGAAGTAGATCATTTCCCAGTCATCCGGTAATTCTTCCATACTCTGCTGCAGTTCACCTTCCTGATCAAATAAGGGTACGGCATCATCTTCAAAGATCAGTACACGCTGGTACCCCTTCTCCACGATATGTTCATATAAATGACGGTGTGAAAGCGAACAGGCAATATGACCCAGGATCATTCCCTTGCTGTATCGGTTGAGCTGACGGGCCTTTTTATCATCATAGATCCCCTCCTGATTCACTTTTTCCCAGCTGAGTCCGTGTTTATCCACGCCATAAAAAAATTCAAAGTGCAATCCTTGCAGTCTTTCCTTCACTTTTGCCTGCCGGTCGGCAGCCCGTTCCAGCGTGATCACAAAAATGCGGTCGAAATATTTTTCAAGAAATGCTATCGTAGCTTTAGGTATCTTCAATCTTCAATGTTTTATGGGTGCCACAAATATACCCGATATTAAATATGAAAATTTTACGGGGCGATGAATAAGCTATCAGTTGCCATTATCACTTTCAACGAAGAGCGCAATATCGGCCGCTGTATTGATTCAGTACTGCCGGTGGCCGATGAAGTAATTGTGCTCGACTCCCATTCTACTGACAATACCTGTGCCATCGCCGTTGCAAAAGGGGCAAGAGTAGTAAAAAAGGACTTTGCCGGCTATATCGAACAAAAAAATGAGGCCCTTGCCCTGGCCCGGTTCGATCTGGTACTCAGCCTTGATGCAGATGAGGCCCTCGATGAACGTTTACAGCAATCCATACTCGCGGCCAAGAACAACAGTCCGGCTGCAGGCTATACGATGAACCGTTGTACCTATTACTGTGGCCGCTTCATTCGTCATGGTGCCTGGTATCCCGACCGGAAACTGCGGCTCTTCAACAAACAGCTGGCCCAATGGGGAGGCACCAACCCGCATGATAAAGTGGAATTCCATTCCCCCCGGCGCACGACACACCTGGCTGGTGACATCCTCCATTATTCGTACTATACCATGGAAGAACATGTCACACAGAATAATAAATTCAGTACCATCTCCGCTGAAAGTTATTTCAGCCGGGGTAAAAAGACCAGTCTCTTCAGGATCTGGTTTAATCCCTGCTGGGCCTTTATCTCCGGTTTTATTCTGCGAGGCGGTTTCCGGGATGGGTTTTACGGGTATGTGATTGCCCGGAATGTAGCTCACCTCACGTTCCTGAAACACAGCAAACTTTACCTGTTACAGCGAAAAGCCGCAAACGGTAAAGACTGATCACGAAAACTCTGTTTACTTTTACAACCGAACATCCGATCTAAATTATGTGGCAGGAATTATTAGCGCAGGTAGAGCAGGGAAACAGCAAGGCCTTGGCCCGGTGTATCACCCTGGTGGAGAATGAGCACCCTGGCTATGAAAATTTACTGCAGGCTCTCCCGCCCTCCCATTCGAAGATTATCGGTATCACGGGTCCTCCGGGGGCAGGTAAAAGCACCCTGGTGGATGCATTAATCGGGGTATTGGTTGGGAAAGGCCGGAAAGTTGCCGTAGTTTGTGTGGACCCCTCCTCTCCGTTCAACCTGGGAGCGGTATTGGGAGACCGGATCCGGATGAGTGACTGGTATACTAACGAAAATGTTTTTATCCGTTCACTGGCCACCCGGGGGTCCATGGGTGGTTTGCACCCAAAGATCATTGAGATCGCTGATCTGCTGAAAGCCTTCCGATTTGATTATATCATTGTGGAAACGGTAGGTGTAGGTCAAAGTGAAGTGGAGATTGCCGGACTGGCTGATGTGACCGCCGTAGTGGTGGTACCCGAGGCCGGTGATGAGATCCAAACCATGAAGGCCGGACTGATGGAGATCGCCGACCTTTTTGTGGTGAATAAAGCGGATCGTCCGGATGCCGATATGTTTGTCCGCAACCTCCGGCTGATGCTGGCACCCTCCTTCAGCCGGAAAACTGAAGAAGTGCCCGTGATCAAAACAGTAGCTGCAAGAAAGGAAGGCATCACTGAACTGGCAGAAAAAATAGAACAGTTGCTGGCCATTGCGGGTACGAATGAAAAAACAAGCTGGCTGCTGGCCGAGAAAGCTTATTACCTGATCGGTCAGAAACGAATGAAAGACATTTCAAAAAACAGGCTGAAAGTGGAAATTGAATCCGGTTTAAAACTGGGAAATTTCAACCTGTACCAGTACATCGCGGATAAATAAGCGATGTCACAAATAAAACACCAACGTCCCATCATATGAAAAACAGGAACCGGTCCTTCCGGATATTCTTTGTTTTCGTTTTATGGTTTTCCCTGCAGGCTGTCCTGGCCCCCGCTTCCGGACAAACCACCGCGATCAGCGGCGTGGTCAATACCTGTTATTCCGTATCAGAGATCATACCTGCCAAAGCCTGTATCCGGCTCAGTAGTACAGCCGGTCTTGCAGTAAATGATCCCATTCTTTTGGTTCAGATGAAAGGGGCCTCGATCAGCACCAGCAATAACAGCAGTTTTGGATCCGTATCGGCCCTCAATGAAGCCGGGAATTATGAAACAGGAACGATCTGTTCGATCATCGGCGATTCGGTATTTCTCTTTCATCTTTTACAGAACACCTATTCACCGGCTGCCGGCAAAGTACAACTGGTGCGCTTTGCCCAATATGTATCCGCCAATGTAACCGATACAGTTAAAGCAACCCCCTGGAACAACAGTACGGGAACAGGCGGAGTGATCGCCATCTATGCAGAACAGGACCTGATCCTGAATGCACCGGTGTATGCAGGCGGCAGTGGCTACCGGGGTGGTGCGTTTGCACAAAGCAGTGGTACCTGCAGTGATATACTGCCTGCCAGTGGTTATGTTTATAATGCGTCCACCCTGAGTCCGCAAAGCGGGGCAGCCAAGGGAGAAGGGGTGGCCGATGTAGCCAGTAACCAGTCCGGCGGACGGGGTGCACCTGCCAATGGCGCAGGGGGCGGTAATAATCATAATAACAGTGGCGGTGGTGGGGCTAATATCAATGCCGGTGGCATCGGGGGCGGTAATTCGAGCAGCGGGGTTTCCTGTACGGTTTCGCTGCGAGGTGAAGCCGGCCGTAGTCTGAGCAGTAACAGCGGACAGAAAATTTATATGGGAGGAGGTGGTGGTGCCGGTCATTCCAACAACGGATTATCCAATGTATCCGGAGGTAACGGGGCGGGGATCATCTTTATCTGGGCCAACAATATCACCGGTAACGGGCAGGCCA
>CALRQQ020000136.1:0-8203 GCA_943370345.1 Chitinophaga pinensis | reverse complement strand
GGCAAGGCCAGTTATCTACTGGTTCCCCTGCTTTTAGTAACGGCCTTTTTATTGATCCGGAATGAGTATTACCGGAACCTTTCAGGACTACACCAGGAGGTTGTCAATGGAACAAAACACTATACAGAGCGTGAAATGCTGAAAATAGCCGCAGCTACGCCCATCGGTCTGATCTACTTTATCTGGTTCATTGTATTTTATTGGCTGGCTATAAAAAACAGACGTCGTTCACCCAAACACGCCAGGTATATGCTGGCCACGGCGCTTACATTAACAGGACCGACGGTGGACAGGATTGCCGGAATCCACTTTCATATAAACAGCATTGCCGGTATTTCCTCCTATATCATTTCTTTTTTTCTGATAGACCTGGTGTTGGCGTCCTTATTATATTTTGATTACCGGAATAAAAAAGAAACCGCAACCCTATGGATCTGTCTCCTGATCTATACTATTGGCCAAATACTGTATTTCCTGTTGCCCGCCTTTGATAGCTGGTCCATCTTTATGAAATATATTATGTGGCCTATGCCTGACTAAATAAAGCATACACGGGTATAGCCCGCCGGGGTAAATATGTCTTTCCGGCTTTGACCTTATCCATTTTGATGCTGGATTATTCATTATTTTCAGGTATGCAAAAGATCCTCCTCTTCCTGCTCCTCCCCCTTCAGCTGCTGGCCCAGCCTTTCTCCAAAAAAGAAATCGCCCGCTGGGAAAAACAGGCGCAGCAGGTAACCATCATCCGTGATCATTACGGCGTGCCGCATATTTATGGCAAGACCGATGCAGATGCGGTATTCGGTCTGCTTTATGCACAATGTGAAGATGACTTTCCCCGCGTGGAAATGAACTACCTGGAAAAACTGGGACGTACAGCGGAAGTAAATGGAGAATCCGCTCTGTATTCGGACCTGCTCAACCGGATGATCATCAGTCAGGCCGATTCTAAAAAGGATTATAAAAACGCCCCCGACTGGCTCAAAAAACTCTGCAATGCCTTTGCTGATGCAGTGAACTACTACATTTACAAACACCCGGAGAAGAAACCCGCTATACTCACCCGCTTCGAACCCTGGTTCCCTTTTATGTGGACCGATGGTAGTATCGGGGCGATCAGTACGGCCGATATCACGCCATCCGAATTCAGAAGTTTCTACTCCGGAGAAACGCCCACCGCCTTTGTACCCAAAACACATGACCCCGAAGCAGACCTTAAACTGACCGGCTCCAATGGTTTTGCCTTCTCTCCGAAGATCACGGAATCCGGCAATGCGATATTATATATCAATCCGCACGTGACCTTCTATTTCCGTCCCGAAGTACATATGGTCAGTGAAGAAGGACTGAATGCCTATGGGGCCGTTACCTGGGGGCAGTTCTTCATCTACCAGGGCTTTAATGAGCATTGCGGCTGGATGCATACCAGCAGTTATGTGGATGCGGCCGATAGTTATATTGAGAAAATCAGCAAAACATCCAAAGGGTGGCAATATGAATACAACGGACAACAAAAACCGGTAAAGGAAGAAACGATCACCCTCACTTATCAAAGCGGTGCGATCAAAGCACAAAAGGAATTCAAAGCACTGTACACTCATCATGGTCCCATCATGGCCAAACGGAATGATCAATGGCTCAGTGTAAAGGCCGATAACCGGCTGTATAACGGTTTGCTGCAATGCTGGCAACGTACCAGGGCCAAAGGACTCGATGATTTTAAAAAAACCCTCGATCTCAAAGGCAATATCTCCAACAATACCGTGTATGCCGATGCCGCCGGCAATATTGCCTACTGGCATGGAAACAGGGTGCCGGACCGGGATAACTCGTATGATTGGAGTAAACCGGTCGACGGAAGCACCGCTGCCACCGAATGGAAGGGCTATCATTCCATCGATCAGACATTACATATCATTAATCCGGTGAATGGCTGGTTGCAGAATTGTAACTCCACTCCTTACACCGTTGCCGGTGCCAATAGTCCGAAGAAAGAAAACTACCCGCACTATATGGCCCCCGATGGAGAAAATTTCAGGGGCATCAATGCCGTGCGGGTTCTTGATGAAACCAAAACATACAATCTCGACAAAGTCATTGCAGCCGGATATGATCGTCGCCTCGCCGCTTTTGAAGTACTGATCCCGGCCTTACTCAATGCATTTGAAAAAAAGAGTGAATTCCCTGATTCTCTCAACGGACTTTTGTCCATGCCCATGATGATCCTGAAAAACTGGGATTACCGGAGCAGTGAGACTTCCGTTGCCACTACCCTGGCCATTGAGTGGGCACAGCGATTATTGCCGGCCATGTTACAGGTAAAAATAGTGGAGGACGAGGAAGCCGATCAGGTGGACAAATTCCGGTATTATGCAAAAACCGCCGCGGTCCGCGACCTGCTTTACCCCTTACTGACCACCCTGCGTGATCTTGAAAAACGTTTTGGCCGCTGGGAAGTCTCTTGGGGAAATATCAACCGCTTCCAGCGCATCTCGCCGGCTATTGAGAATAATTTTAACGACAGCAAAGAAAGTATTCCCGTTCCCTTTGCCTCATCAGCCTGGGGCGCTCTTCCATCCTACAGCAGCCGTGTCTTTCCCGGCACACAGAAAAGATACGGGGTACACGGCAACAGTTTTATCTGCGCTGTTGAATTCGGCAAACGCATCAAAGCAAAATCCTTGTTAGCTGGCGGTGAAAGCGGCGATCCCTCCTCCCCGCACTTCTTCGACCAGGGGATCATGTATAGTAAGGGAGCGTTTAAAAATGTGTTGTTCTATAAGGAAGATGTAGAGAAAAATGTAGAGCGGAAGTATCAGCCGGGTGAGGCCCCCTAAAGGGGGACATTGAAAACTCAGGTTCTTTAAACAATCATTTCTCTTAGTGTTGCGTAAAAAGCTCCCGCAAAGACTATAAGACACTCCGAATAAGGGAGAATCTTTAACGCTTAGCGGGAAACAAATACGCCATGCAATTATAAAAAGTATCTGTAAACTATCGGAGTCTAAAGTCCCCCTTTGAGGGACCTTTACGTAAATTGTACCATGAAAAATCTCTTCCTCCTCCTCTTATTCCCCCTTTTTGCGCAGGCCCAGACCTGTGATATCCTCATCACCAACGGCAAGATCATGGATGGTACCGGCAACAACTGGTACTATGGTTCCGTAGCTATTAAAGACGGAAAGATCATCGGGATCGGTCGCACAATTTCCTTTACCGCCACTAAAACGATCGACGCCAAAGGCATGATCGTAGCGCCCGGATTTATTGATGTGCATACCCACCTCGAAGGCGATGAAACAAAAGATCCCGAGGCAAAGAGTTTTATCTATGATGGCGTGACCACCTGCGTTACCGGCAACTGCGGTTCCTCCCAGGTGGATATAGGTAAATACCTCCATTGGGTGGATTCATTAAAGACGTCCATCAATATTGCCACGCTGGTCGGACATAATGATGTCCGCAAAGCCGTGATGGGCCGCGCCAACCGCGATGCCACCCCTGAGGAATTAAAAAAGATGGAATTGATCGTGGACAAAGCCATGAAAGATGGGGCGGTGGGTTTATCTACCGGACTCATCTATATCCCCGGCACTTATAGCAAGACCTATGAAATTGTGGCCCTCGCCAAGGTAGCTGCCAGATACAACGGACTCTATGCTTCCCATATGCGGGATGAGGGAGATAGTGTGACCCAGGCCATTGAAGAAGCCCTGACCATTGGCCGGGAAGCTAAGATCCCCGTGGAGATCTCACATTTTAAACTCAGTGGTCAGCAGAACTGGGGCCGCAGCAAGATCACCGTACCCATGATCGAAGCCGCCCGTAAAGAAGGGATTGAAGTGACCATCGATCAGTATCCCTATACCGCCAGCAGCACTTCGATCAGTACATTAATTCCCGATGAGATCCTCGCAGACGGACAGGATTCGATCAAAGCAAGACTGGAGAACCCGGCTACCAATAAATATGTAGTGAAATCCATCCTCGCCCGCTTGAAAAAAAGAAAACTCAAACACCTGAGTTATGCCGTGATCGCCTATTTCGCACCGGATACCACCTATAATGGTAAGAGCATTGAAGCGATTAACTTAATGATGGGTAGAAAGCACAAAGCCAAAGAGGAGGCACAGACCGTGATCGATATCATGAAAAGAGGCGGGGCCTCCGCCGTATTCCATGGCATGGGCGAAGAAGATGTGAAACGCATCATGAAATATCCGTTCAACATGTTTGCCAGCGATGCCACCATCCGTGTACTCAATGCCGGTATGCCACATCCCCGGGGTTATGGCACCAATGCCCGGGTACTGGCTAAATATGTACGGGAGGAAAAAGTCATTTCGCTGGAAGAAGCTATTCGCCGCATGACGTCTCTCCCCGCACAAAAATTTCAGCTGAATGACCGCGGACTGCTGAAAACCGGTTATGCTGCCGATATTGTGATCTTCGATGAAAAGGAAGTACAGGATCTCTCTACTTTTGATAAACCCCATGCATATTCCAAAGGCTTCCATTTTGTGATCGTGAACGGCCAGCTAACCGTGGATAACGAAAAGCATACCGGCATAAGAGCCGGTAAAGCACTATATGGCCCCGCTGCTTTAAATTAACACACTCACCAATCATCACTCCTTATAACTATCACATATATGAAACAGTTCCTTTACCTCTTCCTCTTCGTATGCAGTCTGACCACCGCTATCGCCCAACCCATTACGATTGCCACACCTGAATCACAAGGCTTTTCCAGTGAGCGGCTGAAACGACTGGACCGGGAAATGAATGGCTGGGTGGAGAAAGGATGGATGCAGGGTGGCACCGCCCTCGTGATACGGAATAACCGGATCGTGTATTATAAAGCCGTTGGTTTTAATGATAAGGAACAGCAGATAAAAATGCAGAAGGATGATATCTTCCGCATTGCCTCCCAGACCAAGGCCATCACCAGTGTGGCCATCATGATCCTCTTTGAAGAAGGCAAATTATTACTCGATGATCCCGTATCAAAATATATTCCGGCCTTCGCCAAACAACAGGTACTGGATAAATTCAATCCGGCCGATACGACGTATACCACGGTGCCGGCTAAAAAAGAGATCACGATCCGTGAACTGCTGACCCATACCTCCGGACTTGGCTATGCACAGATCGGTTCCAGGGAATCAAATGCGATCTATGCCAAACATAACCTCACCGCCGGTATCGGGGTAAAGGACGATAAACTCCTGGATGCCATGAACCGTCTGGCCAAACTCCCCCTCATGCACCAGCCCGGAGAGAAATGGACCTACGGACTTAATAACGATCTGCTGGGCTGCATGGTGGAAGTCATCTCCGGAGTATCCTTAGATGAGTTTTTCCGTACCCGCATCTTTGAGCCACTGGCCATGACCGATACGTATTTCAACATTCCAAAAAATAAAGCCTGGAAACTCGTCAGACTCTACCGCGAGGATTCCACCGGTAAACTGGTAAAGGCGCAGGGCAATATGCTCAATGGAAAAACAATCACACCGGATTATCCGCTGGAAGGAAGCACTTACTATTCCGGTGGTGCCGGCTTATCCTCTACTATTTATGATTATGCGGTCTTTCTGCAGATGCTGCTCAATGGCGGTATGTATAACGGCAAACGCATCCTCAGTCGCAACACCGTGCGGATGATGATCATGAACCAGATCGGCGATCTTTCCCGCGGGGATGATAAATTCGGACTGGGCTTTCAGATCGTCACCGAACGCGGCAGTGCCCGAACTCCTTCCAATACCGGTACATTCAGCTGGGGCGGTGCATTCGCCACCTCCTACTGGGTAGATCCTAAAGAGAAAATGGTCTTCCTGTTCTACCGGCAATTACAAAACACCACCCATGGTGATATGGCGGAAAAGTTCAGATCGATATTGTATGGGGCGATGAATGATTAGCCCTTCGACCCGAAAAGCTCAAAGGATATAAGAACCACAGGGATACTATCAATTCTTCAACGGAGCTTCTTAAGAAACGAAATGTTGTTGTCAGGTTGAGTAGTCCCGCCAAATAATACTTACACGGCAGGAGAATACTTTTCAGCGGGACGTATCGAAACCTGCGTCTTCAACGTATCCTTCAACCCGCTCGTAGCTTTCTCCACTACTTTGTATACGGCCTGTACAGGTACCTCTTTCCCATTCACTGTGGCTGAACCCTGAACCGTAAATACGGTGGAGGTAACCGCCTGCAGGGCTTTCTTATCCCGGATATTACTGCGGGATGTGCTGATACCGGCTTTCTGCTGCGGACTGCTGATATTTGCTTCTTTATCCATGATCAGTTCATCACTGACACTGGATGTGACATCTGTTTCATACACTCCATCCCCATCCAGATCGGCTACGACCGAGATCGTGCGGAGCGACTGACCGTTCTGTGAGGCAGTGATCTTGACATCCCCTTTGGAGGCCACGAGCTTTTCTCCACCTGCAGGATCCGGCGCTATACCACTGGATGATTTGTTAGAACGCGATGAATTATGGTCCTGCGCTTTATTACCATCGGCTCCACCACCCCCATTATCCGGATCAGGCGCTATACCACTGGCGGTCTTATTGGAACGGGAAGAGTTATGATCCTGTGCCCGGCTGGAACTGCCTGCTGAAATATAAATTTCATCTTCCAGGAAAAGTTTTTGCTCCACCGTAAATGTATAACTGCCTGCTTCCAGGTCTGTAAATTCAAACTCGCCGTTTTCATTCGTAGTGCGTGAACCGATATTACCTCCGGGATTCTTTCCTCCTTTAATGGAAATACCACCGATCGGATTACCTGGCCGGGCCATGGCAGAGATGACAGCTCCACCCGGAAGCGCTCCACCCAGCAGGCTGTGAGCCTTTGCCGTAGAAACATTCCCGCTTATCAGGTCAGGTGCTCCATCACCATCCAGATCACCGGTGGTCACCGGAATGATCCGGATATTGGATCGCGGACTCCAGATCTCCTCCTCACCGGCCGGTGCCGCTTTGCGGTCATTCGACTGGTTGGATTTTGTTTTTGTTTTGATCAGTGCCGCCGCAGCGGTTGGATCAAGTTCAGTACCGGTCGGGATCATATCAAGACTGATCTGTATGGACGTATTGCCTGTTTCAATCACCCCCTTAAGATCCGCCCCTCTTGACTGATAATAGTCATACCCCTTTTTACTTGCATACATTCCAACGACGGCTACCACATACTGCCCATCCGGTACATTGGCAAAAAAGAAATTACCACAAGCTTCCGTGATTGTGCGTGCCACCACTGCCCCGGTACCTGGTTCTTTCAGATATACTTCCAACCCGGCCAGCCCGTCACAATCATCATCCGGTGAGCCTTGCATAGCTCTTCCATGAAGGGGGTTATTTCCTGATGTGCCGTTTTCTTTATATAATGGATTGTTCTTTATAGTGGATAATTTTACCTGAACAGCGCAGGTATCACAGGATCCTGTCAGTCCCTCTTTGTAAAAAGGTTCATACTGACGACGCCCGGTAGCTAAACCACTTCCCTTTTCTCTCCTCCCGGATGCCTGTCCGCTAGCTGCCTCCCTGGAATAAAGCGTCAGCACTGAACCGGTACCGGGATTATTCACCATCAGCCCCGTAGCGGCATACGATGCAGCAGCGGCACCACCGCCAGCACCTGCTAATTTTGTTTTATTGGTCACGATGCCGGTCGAACTTTCTGTGGCCCAGCTGATATTACCGGAGATGATATTTTTTCCCTGTGCCAATGCACCACCTGCCGCATGCAATCCGGCATTTACTTTTTCACCAAACGTAGCACCTTGCGTTTGCCGGCCGGCATTGGTACCACCGGGGCCCTGCAGACCCTGATTGACTTTTTCCCCAAAAGTGGCCCCCTGTGTTTGTTTGGGTACAGTAACATTCATAGAAATACGGTTAGGCATTCCTGTGGCAATGCTGCGCTGATAAGCAGCTGCATCATCGGGACAGGCAAAAGTCATTTCACGCACACTCCCATCGGGATTGGTCACCCGCTGGGTTACCGGACCACAATTGGCAGCGGCACCCGGTTCGGGGAGCTCCACCACATCCGTAATGATCACTTCCTCTGTTACGATCTCCGGTGTACGTCTGCCGGTCGCCAATCCACTAGCTGCATCCCGGTTGTTCAGCGTTGACCTTCTGCCCGTAGGTAATCCGCTGCCGGCCTCCCGGATACGCTT
>CALRQQ020000135.1:0-8210 GCA_943370345.1 Chitinophaga pinensis | reverse complement strand
TCTGATGTATGGTGGGGTAAGGCTGAACCAATCTATATAACCGCCTATCGCCGGGCCGCAATCAATCATAAAGATGCCAACTGGCGTTTCCCCAAGGGAGCCACCGAGGGTAAAGTGGGACAGGTCAGAAATATCACATTCAGCAACATTAAATGTACAAGTGAGAATGGCGTATATGTAAGCGGGGAATCAGCTGATAAGATCAGCAATATTATATTTGAGGGTGTGGATATTATACTGGATAAGACGACTTCTCATCCAGGCGGTGTATATGACCGCCGGCCGGCCAATGTGGATGGATTTATAAAAGGCAGCACCTCCGGTTTTTATTTTGATGCGGCCACGGGTATCATGGTCCGGAATTGTAGTGTAAAATGGGGAAATAACCGTCCTGTTTATTTTAATCATGTATTGGAATCTTACCGGGTCAAATCTTTAAGTATTTTTAACCTCCCGGGACTGTCAGCCCGGAAAGGCATCAAAGCAATCGTTAAATAATTAAACAGGTCATCGTGAAAAAATCGAGCTTACTCTTATCGGCCGGACTGCTGCTCAGCAGTCTGCTGCCTGCCCAGTTATCGGTCAATGCCATCGTGGATGGCCAAAATCCGGCCGCCGTCATCAGTCGTCATATTTACGGCCATTTCTCCGAACACCTGGGCCGTTGTATCTATGACGGATTCTGGGTGAGTGATACATTACAGGTGCCAAAAAAAGATCGTATCCGCCTGGATATCGTGGAAGCCCTGAAAAAGATCAATATCCCTAACCTCCGCTGGCCGGGTGGTTGCTTTGCCGATGAATACCACTGGCGGGATGGAATTGGTCCGCGCAATCAACGCCCCTATATGGTGAATACCAACTGGGGCGGTGTATCAGAAGATAATAGTTTCGGTACCCATGAATTTCTTGAACTCTGCACCCTGCTTAATACCGAACCGTATATCTCCGGTAATGTGGGCAGTGGTACGGTGGAAGAAATGGCCAAGTGGGTGGAGTACCTGAACTCCGATGCCAAAAGCACCATGACCGACCTCCGTGCCCAGAACGGACGCAAAGAACCCTGGAGTGTGAAATTCTGGGGGGTAGGTAATGAAAGCTGGGGCTGTGGCGGTAATATGACGCCGGAGTTCTATGCCAACCAGTATAAGCGCTATGCCGTATACGCCCGTAATTACAAGAATGCCCGCCTGATGAAGATCGCCTGCGGTGCCAGTTCATCGGATTATAACTGGACCGAAGTGATGATGAAGAATGTGCATATTAACGATATGTGGGGGCTCAGCCTGCATCATTACACGATTCCTACCGGTTCCTGGGGCAAGAAAGGATCTGCTACCAGTTTTGACGAGAAAGAATATTTCGCCACCATGAAGAACTGTTTATACATGGAAGAACTGGTGACCCGCCACAGCACCATCATGGATCGCTACGATCCCAATAAAAAAGTGGCGCTGGCCGTGGATGAGTGGGGTATCTGGACCGATGTGGAGCCGGGTACCAATCCGGGTTTCCTGTATCAGCAGAACAGTCTGCGGGATGCGATCGTAGCGGCTACCACACTGAATATTTTTAATAATCACAGTGACCGGGTGCGTTTGGCTAATCTGGCGCAGACCGTGAACGTATTACAGGCGCTTGTATTGACACAGGGCCGCCAGATCTTACTTACGCCCACATACCATGTATTCGATCTCTTCAAAGTGCATCACGATGCCAAACGACTCAATGTAGTATTCACTTCCCCCCAATATAAGAACGGGGAGGCCAAACTGCCCGCATTGAATATATCCGCCTCTCAGGACTCCACCGGGGCCGTACATATTTCTTTTGTAAATATCGACCCGAATAATAAGATCAGTTTCCGTGCCGCCCTGCCCGGTGTAAAATGGAGCAGCGTCACAGGACAGGTACTGACTTCAGCCAAGCTGACGGATGTGAACAGTTTTGATAAACCTGATGCCATGAAGATCATGCCCTTTACAACGGCTAAAAAAGAAGGTAATGATTTGGTAGTGGAACTGCCGGCAAAGAGTGTGGTGGTGCTGGAGCTGAAGTGAGTGGTGAGTGGTGAGTAGGTAAATTCCTAAAGGAACTTGTCATCCCGACGAAGGAGGGAGCTTCGCTCAAGTGTAAAAGGCGAAAGTTCTAAAGAAGCTTGTCATCCCGACGAAGGAGGGAGCTTCTCCCAGGGGTGAAAGTCGAAATTCGTAGAAACCTTGTCATCCCGAAGCGAAGCGAGGGAACTTCTTTTTAAAAAAAGCAAAATTCAACAAAACGTACGGACATGAGCGATGTAGTTTCAATGCAACAAACCATGCGCTGGTATGGTCCTGACGATCCGGTGAGTTTATCGGATATACGCCAGGCTGGCTGCAGCGGCGTAGTCACGGCCCTGCACCATATTCCCAATGGGAAAGTATGGACCGTGGAAGAGATCAACAAACGAAAGGCTGAAGTGGAAGCGGCCGGTATGGTATGGTCAGTAGTGGAAAGCGTACCCGTGCATGAAGCGATCAAAACACAGACAGCCGGATTTGAACAGTATATTGAAAACTATAAGACTTCCGTGCGTAACCTCGGTGCCTGCGGGGTGAATATTGTGACCTACAATTTCATGCCGGTGCTCGACTGGACCCGTACAGATCTGGCGTATACCGTGGAAGATGGCAGCAAGGCCCTGCGTTTTGAAAAAGCGGCTTTTGTAGCCTTTGATGTGTATATGCTGCAACGTAAAGGCGCGGCAGATGAATACAGTGCGGCGGATCTCGTAAGGGCCCGGGAACGGTTTGAGTCCATGTCAAAAGAAGAAAAAGAATTACTGCAGCGCAATATCATCGCCGGGCTGCCGGGCAGTGAAGAAAGTTTTACACTGGATCAGTTTCGCCAGGCTTTGGCGGCTTACAAGGATATTGATGCGGACCGGCTGCGGGCAAACCTGATCCATTTTCTCAGGGAGATCATACCGGTAGCCGAAACAGCCGGAGTAAAGATGGTCATTCATCCGGATGACCCCCCTTACCCGATCCTGGGATTACCAAGAGTGGTCAGTACAGCACAGGATGTACGACTGCTCACGGAGGCTGTATCTTCCCTGCACAACGGACTCTGTTTTTGTACCGGATCTTATGGTGTACGGCCGGATAATGACCTGCCGGCCATGGTAAAGGAGTTCGGCGACCGGATCAATTTTATTCACCTGCGGAGTACACGTAGAAATGAATGGGGTGATTTCTTTGAAGACAATCACCTGGATGGCGATGTGGACATGTTTGCCGTCGTGAAGGAAATTATTCAGGTGATGGACAAAAGAAAAATATCCATCCCGATGCGGCCCGATCATGGTCACCAGATGCTGGATGACCTGAAGAAAAAAACCAATCCCGGTTATTCAGCAATTGGTCGCCTGCGGGGACTGGCTGAACTCAGGGGACTCGAACTCGGTATCGCCCGATCGATACATTGATACGATAAATATAAACTAACGATTCAACCAACGCTATGGCGCCACTTACCAACAAACAGTACCGCTTTGCCTTTATCATGGTCACGTCCCTTTTTTTTCTCTGGGGATTTGCCCATAATCTCGATCCGATCCTGATCCCGCACCTGAAGAAATCTTTTACGCTGAATAACCTTCAGTCCTCTCTCGTCGATAGTGCAGTTTTCATTGCTTATTTTGTAATGGCGATCCCCGCGGGTTTTGTCATGAAGAAATACGGCTATAAGGCCGGTGTGATCCTTGGACTCTTATTGTTTGCAGCAGGTTCTTTACTATTTATCCCCGCTGCGAATACACAACAATATGTTTTCTTCCTGGGGGCATTGTTCATCATCGCCTGCGGACTCACCATTCTGGAGACGGCGGCCAATCCCTATGCCTCTTTACTGGGTGACCCGGAGACGGCGACACAGCGGCTTAACTTTTCACAATCATTCAACGGACTGGCAGCGACACTGGCACCGATCATCGGGGCGAGGATCATCCTGACCAAGGATTATACGGAAGCCGAACTTTCAGGAATGACCGATGCGGCCCGTAAACTGGCACTGGCATCCGAGGCATCCACAGTAAAAATGCCTTACCTGATACTGGCCCTGCTGATCCTCGTGGTGGCCATCATTTTCTGGTTCACCCATTTGCCTGAAGTAAAAAACGGGGATGGACATGATGTACAGGCCGGTAAAGGGATCCTGCATGCACTAAGACATAAACACCTCGCCTGGGGTGTTACGGCGCAGTTCTTTTATGTGGGTGCACAGGTTTGTGTATTCAGTTTCTTTATTGTTTATGCGACCAAAGCAGCGGCAATTGACAAAGTAGAAGCCGCCGATTACCTCGGATGGGGTTGTGGTATGGCATTTATGGTGGGCCGGTTTGTCGGCACCTACCTGATGAAATACATAACACCGCCCCGCTTGCTGGCGATCTATTCATTGATCAATGTAGTCCTGAGCGGGGTCGCCATGTTCCAGACAGGCATCATTGCACTGATCGCAGTGATCGGTATCGCCTTCTTTATGTCCATCATGTTCCCTACGATTTTTTCACTCGGGATCAAAGAACTGGGACCGGACACACAATATGGCAGCAGCCTTATTATCATGTCAATTGTGGGTGGGGCCATCCTGCCTCCGCTCTTTGCCTGGATCGCCGACAGTACAGGGAACATCCAGCTGGCTTATAGCGTACCTTTGGTCTGTTTTGCGGTGATCCTGCTGTTTGGGTTGAAGGGATACAAAGTGCAAGAACCGGATGCAGAGGACAGATCAACCATAAAAGTGCTGAGATGAAAAAATATTGCATGGCCCTGGACCTCGTAGATGATCCGGCCCTGATCGCCGGGTATGAGCAATGGCATCAGCAGGGAGCACTCTTGCCCGGTATTCCGGAGAGTATCCGTTCTGCAGGCATTATACAGATGGAGATCTACCGGACCGGCAACCGGCTCTTTATGATCATGGAAACCACCGATGATTTTGATCCGGCCAAAAAAGCAGCTGCTGATGCGTCCAATCCTGTGGTACAGGAATGGGAACAACTGATGTGGAAATTTCAGCAACCCCTTCCCTGGGCTGCGCCGGGCGAGAAATGGGTGCTGATGAAACAGATCTTTCAATTAAACTGAACATAACTGTCAATCATGTTTTCGCTTACCAATAAAACAGCTCTCGTAACCGGTGGAGGAAGCGGGATCGGTCGCGCGATCGCCACCCTGTTTGCAAAACAGGGAGCGGCTGTAACGATTTTAGATCTGGATGAAAAAGGCGCTGCTGACACCACCGGTGAGATCACGAAAGCCGGCGGAAAGGCAAACTATATTCTGTGCAATGTTTCAGATCAGTCCGCAGTAAAACAGGCAGTTGCCCAATTACCCGCCATTCATATCCTGGTGAATAATGCCGGTGTGGCCCATGTGGGTACGGCAGAAAACACATCAGTGGAAGATTTTACGCGCATCTTCGAGATCAATGTAAAAGGGATTTATAACTGTCTGCATGAAGTGATCCCCGTAATGAAACAAACCGGAGGTGCCATTCTGAATATGGCCTCCATCGCTTCTTCCGTTGGGATCACCGACCGTTTTGCCTATAGTATGAGTAAGGGTGCCGTAGTAGGCATGACCCTGTCCGCCGCCCGTGATTTTATGGCAGCAGGGGTCCGTTGCAACTGTATCTCTCCGGCAAGGGTGCATACCCCTTTTGTGGATGGATTCATCGCAAAGAATTATCCGGGTAAGGAAGCAGAAATGTTTGAGAAATTATCAAAGAGTCAGCCTATTGGCCGTATGGGCCACGTGGATGAAATAGCCGCACTGGCCCTTTATCTCTGCAGTGACGAAGCCGCTTTCATCACCGGCAATGATTATCCCATTGATGGTGGATTTATTACATTAAATAATTAATTCTATATATGAAACTGATCCGATTCGGAACAGCCGGTGCCGAAAAACCCGGTGTACATATTGATGGTGTGAACTATGACTGCAGTGCGTTTTTCCGCGATTATGATGAAGCCTTTCTCGCCAACGATGGGTTGGAGCAACTGGCCGCTGTACTTGAAAAGGAAGCCGGTAAATTACCAGTTGTACCTGAAGGCACCCGCTTAGGTCCCCCGCTGGCTCGTCCCTCCAAGATCGTATGTATCGGATTGAATTATTCCAAACACGCGAAAGAAACCAATGCGCCGATCCCCAAGGAGCCGATCATCTTTTTCAAATCCACTACTTCGTATAATGGCCCCAATGACCCCATCACTATTCCAAAGAATTCAGTAAAGACGGATTGGGAAGTGGAACTTGCTTTTGTCATTGGTAAAAAAGCTTCTTATGTGGAAGTGAATGAAGCCATGGACTATGTGGCCGGTTATGCCCTGCACAATGATGTGAGTGAACGCGAATTTCAACTGGAAAGAGGCGGTACCTGGGATAAAGGAAAGGGTTGCGACACGTTTGCACCCATCGGTCCCTGGATGGCCACTAAAGATGAAATTCCTGATCCGCATAATCTCCGGTTGTGGTTAACCCTCAATGGAAAAATGATGCAGGACAGCAATACCAATGACCTGATATTTAATATTCCCTTTCTCGTTTCCTATATCAGTCAGTTCATGACCCTGCTCCCCGGCGATATCGTATCAACGGGCACACCCGCAGGCGTGGGACTGGGTTTTAACCCCAACATATACCTTAAAGATGGCGATGTGGTGGAATTAGGGATAGACGGGCTGGGAACGAGTAAGCAGGTTTGTTATGATTACAGGAAATAGAGAATAGAATATAGGAAATAGCCCTGAACACCGAACACCAAACGACAAGCCCTCATGATTATCGACAGTCATCAGCATTTCTGGAAATACGAACCGGTAAAACACAGCTGGATCGATGAGGCAATGAAAACGATCCGGCGTGATTTTTTGCCGGAAGAACTGGCGCTTCTCTATAAAGAAAATGATATTACCGGTTCTGTGGTCGTGGAAGCTGATCAGGCAGAGACCGAAACCGCTTTCCTGCTCAACCTGGCCAGTCAACACTCCTTTATCAAAGGCGTAGTGGGGTATACGGACCTGCGGGCCGAAAATGCGGAGGAACGTCTGGCCTATTTCAGTCAGTTTCCCCTGCTCAAAGGCTTCCGGCATGTATTACAGAGCCAGGATCCCTCTTTCATACTGCAACCTTCTTTTATGCGGGGTATCGGTTTGCTGAAGCAATACGGCTTCACCTATGATGTACTTGTATTTCCGAAACACCTGGAAGCAGTAAAAGAACTGGTACGGAAAAATCCCGATCAGCCCTTTGTACTCGATCATATTGCCAAACCATATATTAAGAAAGGGGAGATCAAGGCCTGGGCAAAGGACATCAGTGAGCTGGCGGAATTTCCAAACCTTTTCTGTAAGATCAGTGGCATGGTAACAGAGGCTGATTATACTCAATGGAAGCCGGAAGATCTTACCCCTTACCTCGATCAGGTGGTCAATGCCTTTGGTACACAACGCATCATGTACGGGAGCGATTGGCCGGTATGCCTGGTGGCGGCCCGCTATGCACAAGTACTTTCTATAGTTAAGAATTATTTCAGTTCCTTTACACCGGATGAGCAGGCCGCGTTCTTCGCTGGCAATGCCACCCGTTTCTATCACTTATAATTAAGGCTATGTCAGCAAGAGTTCATTTTCCTCCGGTCATCTTTGGCACCACGGCCCTGGGAAATATATATGAGGAAATTCCTTTCGACACCAAATTCGGCATCATCAAAGCCTGTGTGGAGAATGCGCCCGGTGGTTTACTGATGTTTGATTCTGCCGGTAAGTATGGTGCCGGACTGGCCCTCGAAGTACTGGGGCAATGTCTGGACCAACTGGGGGTGCCTCCGGAGAAAGTGATCATCAGCAATAAGCTCGCCTGGTACCGTGTGCCGCTTTCGGGACCCGAACCCACTTTTGAACCGGGCGTATGGCATAATCTCAGGTATGATGCCGTACAGAAGATCAGCTATCAGGGAATTCTGGAATGTTACGAACAAGGGAATGAACTGCTGGGAAAATACAATACCCAGACCGCTTCCGTACATGATCCGGATGAGTACCTGGCTGCCGCGGTGGATGAAGCCGATGATAAAAAACGTTTCCAGGATATCTTAGATGCTTACAGAGCCCTGCATGAACTCAAAGCCGCAGGTAAGATCAGTTCAGTTGGTGTTGGAGCCAA
>CALRQQ020000134.1:0-8216 GCA_943370345.1 Chitinophaga pinensis | reverse complement strand
GGATTGGGGCTGCTGGCTGCCGGTTTCCTGTTTATATCATTTGGTTCTACGGATATTCCCACTGCCGGTGCAAGTATTATCTGGCTGACCGGACTTTATTTCCTGCATACCGTTGGTGAATTATTCCTGAGCCCGATCGGCTTATCCATGGTGAATAAATTAACCCCCGGTCGTTTCACTTCACTGATGATGGGTATCTGGTTCCTGGCGATAGCCACCGGTAATAAACTGGCCGGCTTTATGAGTTCGCTCTACCCGGACCCCAAATCCACCAAACCAGCACCCTCACTGTTTGGTATTGTCATTGATAATATGCATACCTACTTTATGGTGTTCGTAGGCTTTGCCGGTGTGGCGGCCTTACTGTTATTCCTGGCTACGCCGATGCTGAAGAAAAAAATGCATGGACTGAGATAATCCAGTCATCATATTTTATTAAAGGTGGTAATAATCGTTACCACCTTTTTTTATTTCCCTAACAATTCCTGTATTATCTTTCCGTATAAACATTGCAGCATGTGGAAAAAACACCCGAAAGCCCTGCCCTTTCTTTTCTTTTCTGAAATGTGGGAACGTTTTGGCTATTACCTGATGATCGGCATCTTCACCCTTTACCTGAAAGATGCGACACATGGATTCAATATGGATGAAAAAGAATCCGCCAGCCTGTACGGGACGTTCATAGCATTGGTATTCTTCACTCCTTTTCTCGGCGGATTGATCGCTGACCGCTACCTTGGCTATCGCCGTTCGATCATACTGGGCGGCTTACTGATGGGCATCGGATACTGCATGATGGGTATTCATAATATCAGCATGCTCTATGTTTCCATGACCCTGGTGATCGTAGGAAATGGTTTCTTTAAACCTAATATCTCCACGCTGCTGGGCAACGTCTATTCCACCCCCGAACATATTCACCAGAAAGATGAAGGGTACAATATTTTTTACATGGGTATCAATGTAGGCGCCTTCATCTGTAATTTTTTTGGCGCCGCTCTTTATACAATGATCGGCTGGGGCGCCGCTTTTGCTGCTGCCGGTGTGGGTATGTTCATCGGGGTGCTCACTTTTATAATCGGTACCAGACATTATAAAGCATATGATGTACGCAAGCCACTGAAGCAAGGCGACATGCCGCTGTGGCAGATACTGGCAGTGGTTATTTTACCCTCCATCATCTTTGGTGTCATCGGCTGGTTCATCAAAGGCACAGAAGGTTATCTTTTTGATTCCAACTCCACGGATGCATTCATATTTGCCTGTATCCCCGTCTGTGTGTTTTATACAGTACTATTACTCCGCAGTAGTAAAGAGGAACGTCCCGCTATGGGTGCTATGCTTGCCATTTTTGCCGTAGTCATCCTTTTCTGGGCGATCTTCAAACAAAACGGATCGGCCCTGAATACCTGGGCCAGTCGTTATACTGACCGGGCTGTAAGCGGGGCTGCTGGTGATTTTCTGGCTGCGTTGAAACAAACCGATAAACCCGGCAATACAACATACAAACTGGACTCTGTTACCAGGCTGGATGAACAATTCCGCAAAGTACGGGATGCAGCAGGCAAGGAAGTAAAGGAACTGGGTTATCCCTCCTATTTCAAGAATGTAGCCCCGGAAAAATTACCCGCAGAAGGCACCGTAGTAAAAGCCTGGCTGCCCAGCTTATCCCAATCCATCAATCCGTTCTGGGTCATAGTCCTTACCCCATTGGTAGTAGCCTTTTTTACCTGGCTGCGCCGAAAAGGCAAAGAACCTTCCACCCCTACCAAGATCGCTTTCGGACTACTGATCTCCGCATTGTCCGTACTCGTGATGGTGGCCGCTGTAAAAGCCGGTAACAATGGTACGGAAAAAGTAAGTGTCTGGTGGCTGATCGGCAGTTATGGGGTGGTTACGATCGGCGAATTATTTCTCAGTCCGATGGGACTGGCCCTGGTATCAAGACTCAGTCCGCCCAGGATCACATCCCTCATGATGGGCGGCTGGTTCCTCTCCACCTCGATCGGCAATAAACTCAGCGGTATCCTCGCCAGCAAGTGGGATGAGTATGATAATAAAGTAGATTATTTCTGGCTCAACTTTATCCTGCTCGGTGCAGCTGCTGTTTTCCTTTTTGTATTACTGAAATGGCTGAACAGGGTAATGAAGGAGAAGGGAGTGAATTAAACAAACCCCAAATACTCATATTCCCTTCCCAATATCCCCACATCATCCGCTTTCAGCCATCTGTTGAGGATCGTGGCATAGACATTCTTAAAATCAACATTGTACTTCAGGTCTCCCTCATTCAGGTTGGCGAGATCGGGCATGGGATTGAGTACGCCTTTCTTTTTCAGTCCGCCACTGACCAGGAACATATTATTGGCCGTACCATGATCTGTACCACCACTGGCATTTTGCTCCACGCGACGACCAAACTCGGAGAACGTGAATAACAACACATCCTCAAAGCGATGCTGTTCTTTCAGGTCTTTGACAAAGGCTTTTACCGCGTCATTCATTTCCGTAAATAACCGTAGTTGCTGTCCTTCCTGATTGATATGGGTATCAAAACTGCCAAGGGAAACATAGTACACTTTGGTATTGATCTCTGAATAGATCAGGGAGGCGATAGTCTTCAGGCTGTTGCCCAGATCGGTCTTCGGGTACTCGGCATTACTGGGATGTAACCGGCTTTGCTGGAAAATATAATCCGCACTGGATAAGGTCTCCGCCATGGTCTTGTAGAGATAATCCACGGGTTGTTCTCCGGCTTCATCGGTATGATTTTTCAGCACTTCCCGGAAGAATTTTTCATTGGCCGTACCGTATAAACGCCGCGGGTCTTTTACCGCGATCCCTTTTATATTTTCACCCTTGAGGGCCAGACTCAGCACATCATCCAGTTCAATGGCCTGGGTGGGTTTATCGCAGCCCTTGCATTGTGCATCAAGATAACGTCCTACCCAACCCTGGTTCCAGTATTCATTGCTCTGGCTGGCCGTATGCCAGATGTCCATGCTGCGGAAATGCGACCGGTCGGGATTGGGATAACCCACATTGTTCAAAATGGAAAGACTTCCATCATCATACAGCTCTTTGAAAGCGGTGAGGGCCGGGTGCAAACCGGTTTCATCCGTCAGACTTAATGCCTTCTCTCTAAGGATCCCCAGTCTGGGCCGGGCTTTATAATACAGATCATTCCGGTAAGGGATCACGGTATTCAATCCATCATTACCCCCGCTCAGTTGCAGTACCACTACCACTTTATTCCCCGGCATCACCCTTGCCGGATGCTCAAAAGCCTTCAGAAACTTCGGCACCATCAGGGAGGCGGTGGCGAGGGAACCAAGCTGGATGAATTGTTTTCTTTTGAAGATCATGTTAAAAAATGTTTATCTGATTAACTAAGAACTGAACGACAAGTACGAAGTACGAGGTACGAAGTACGAAGTACGAAGTACGAAGTACGAAGTACGAAAGCCTAAAGCAGTAAGAGACTGAAAGTATGGAAGTGGCAAACCTGGCATAGCGACTACTTTTTTTGTTCAGTTCATACTTTACAAGAACTTTCTAAGATTACAAATGAACAAAGCAGAAACATTTACCCCGGCAACAACCTTCGTACTTCGTACTTCTAACTTCGTACTTGCTTCGTACTTCGTACTTCTAACTTCGTACTTAACATAGTTGGTATTCCGGCGTACTCATCACCTGTATAGTTGCTGTTTTAATAAAATTCTCCCGGCCAGTCTGATCCGAAAAGCGGGTGATCAGGTCGGTACTGACCGAGGATTTTGTTTGTAACAAAAAACTGCTTACCGTGGCGGCCAGCTGTTCCCGCGGAATGCTCTCGTAATGCTTCACATAGAGTGACCAGTCGACATTGGCATTGATCTGCTGCTTTTTCATCCCCGGCATCTTTGGCGCATTCTTCATCCCCATCATCGTATCATCATCATCCTTGGCCTTCACATTCATTTCATCCACATCATTGATCAGTTGCGGGATCCGCATCCGCATCATCAGTGAGGAACTGTCGATCCAGTTCTTTCCACCCGGCCAGCCGGCCACATTGGGTGGATAGAATAACAGCTGTCCGAGCACCCGTTGCAACAACATCAGGGCTTCCTCATTCTCGAGTTTCATGGGGAGCATCCGCTGGATACCCACCAGCAGTTCCACCGGTGATTTGATCTGCGCCCCGATATGCTTCGGCTCATAGAACCAGTCACTGGTGAAAATATCATCCATCAGTTTACCAATAGCATAATCATTCTTATAAAAACGGTCGGCCAGCCAGTTTACTTTCTCCTCATCGACTTGTTCATTCACAAAAAACTTATAGATCTTCCGGGTGATATAACGGGCTGTCTGTTGCTGTTCCAGCAGTATATCGAGTACTTCATCTCCATCGAAGTTGCCGGTCTTGCCCAGCACGGTCTTGGGACCAAAATCATGCTGGAAGCGCCTGAACTGAAACTCGCCTTTGAGATTGGCCGACCAGCCGGTAAAGGCCCGGGCAGCTTCCTTGATATCGTTTTCTGTGTAATTTCCCCGACCCAGGGTAAAGAGTTCCATTACCTCGCGGGCAAAATTTTCATTGGGATGATCCTTTCTGTTTTGCTGGTTGTTGAGAAAGTTCAGCATTGCCGCCGAGCGGGACACTTCCTTGAGCATGGTGCGGAAACTTCCGAGTGCATTGCGGCGGAGAATGTCTAATAAGCCCTGCTGAAAAAACACATTCAGGTTACGGCAGGCAAAATGGCCATGCCAGAAAAAGGCCATCTTTTCCCTTAACTGGGCTGAACTGTTGACCATTTCATGGAGCCAGTACATGTTGAGGTTACGGACCCCTTCCCGGTTCTTCTGTTGTACTTTTTTCCGTTCATCTGCATCCAGCTCTTTTTTCTGCTGGCGGCCCACTTCCTCAATTCCCATCATCAGGCCTTTAAGAAAGTCGTCGGCCACATCGATATATTCCGTCTTCTTCCCGGAAGCTTTCACCAGGGCCTTATAAATTTGCTGGGGCGTATATTTAGTGAGATCGCCTAATTGTTCCACAGCTGGGCCAAACCCGGCCCTCCACATCAGGTGCTGGTTCAATAACTGATTCTTTGCCGGCATGAGTGCATTATTTAAGTGTCAGACTCTGAAGAAGCTTTTTCGTTTAAAAAGGATGCCCAATAAAGGTACTAACACGTTAAAACTTATCTTATTTTTAAATCAGTATTGTTAAATTTATACATGTGAATATAAAGGCATTCAAATACCTCTCCCCTTTTATCATCTACGCCGGTGCCTGGCACTCCTTCTCTGTCAGCGGCTGGCAGATCTGGCTGCCGCTTTTATGGGCCTGGGTTTTTATTCCCGTTACAGAGTTATTCATTAAGCCCTCCCCGGTGAATATGAGCGCGGCAGAAGAAGAACTGGCCAAGAATGATCCGACCTATGACATCCTGCTGTATGGCATAGTTATTTTACAGTATGTGATGCTGGTGAAGTTTCTGTATGCCATGGGCGATCCGGACATGACACCGGTTGATATCGCCGGCCGTATCTGGGTGATGGGACTGCTTTGCGGCGTATTCGGGATCAATGTGGGTCATGAACTGGGACATCGCGTGATTGTTTTTGAACAGACGCTCGCCAAAGCTTTATTGCTGACCTCCCTGTATATGCACTTTTTTACTGAACACAATAAAGGCCATCATAAGCGGGTGGCTACGCCGGAAGATCCCAGCTCGGCCCGCTATGGAGAAATGATCTACCTGTTTTATTTCCGTACCATTGTCTTCAGCTATCTGAGTGCCTGGCATATTGCCAATGAAGAACTGCGTAAAAAAGGGAAGTCCGTTTTTTCCTTACACAATGAAATGATACAGTTCCACCTGATCCAGGGTATGCTTCTTGGTTTGATTTACTGGCAATTCGGCGGATGGATCACTTTGTGTTTCCTGGCCGCGGCTGGTATCGGGATCCTTTTACTGGAAACAGTCAATTATATCGAGCATTACGGTCTGCAACGCAAATCCACCGGAGCAGGAAAATATGAACGGGCTATGCCGGAACACAGCTGGAACAGCGATCATGTGATCGGACGATTAATGTTATTTGAACTAAGTCGTCATTCAGACCATCATTATATGGCCAGCCGAATATTCCAGGTACTACGGCATCATGATGATTCCCCGCAAATGCCAACAGGTTACCCTGGCATGATGCTGCTATCCCTGGTACCACCACTATGGTTCAGGCTCATGAATGACCGGATAAAAAAATTAAATACCTGATCAGTTTTTGACCAGGCTGGTATAAATATACTCCCGGATATCTGCAGACTCCTGTGCATCAAGTCCTGCATTACGGATCATACCCGGCAACACCACACCCCAACGGGATTTAGTGAATTGTCCGGCTTCGGGTAGTCCGTGACAACGTTTACATCCTGAAGTGAAAACCTGTTTCCCTTTTACTACATCGCCTTTGAGGATTGTTTCTACATTGACAGAGCGGGTGGTAACGGTGCGTTCGGGAATCTGGGGACTGGTTTTCCGGGCACAGGAAACTAAAACAAAAAGTATAACTACGAAGTAGGTTGATTTCTGATTCATCATTTAAATATAGACAAATCGTAAAACTCCGATTTCGCCTAAATAAGACACCATGTTGCAATAAAAGTATAACGAACATTCTTTATAGCTGAAAAAAACAAATATTTTGTCCGTTCAATTTTATCATATAATCAAACCCGCTAATTTATGAAGAGATCATTTCTCGTGCTTGCAGGCAGTTTGTTGTTCATTACAAGCTGTAACAAATCCGGTTCCAAAACAGAAGAAGCCCTTGCTGATGATATAGTGGCTACACAACGTCATTGTGCTGCAGCTGAAGTGCTGGATGAGCAGTTAAAAGCTGACCCTTCACTCGCCCAACGTATGAATGAAATTGAAGATTTTACCCAACGGGTAATAGCGCATCCTGAGCAATTCAGGCTCGTTAATGGGGTGATTGAAATACCGGTAGTATTCAATGTACTTTACCGTACCACTGCACAGAATGTATCACTGACGCAATTACAATCACAAATTGATGTACTGAATGAGGATTTTGGGGCCACCAACGCGGACCTTAATCTTACATCCACTTATAACAGCGTGAAATCCGGTGATGTCGGAGTTCGTTTTGTACTGGATGCGGTCAACCGCCGTGCTACTACCAAAACCAGCTGGACCACCAACGATGCCATGAAGAAAAGTGCTTCCGGCATTGCACCGACCAGTCCTGACACCAAACTCAATATCTGGGTTTGTAATATGGGGGGTGGTATCCTGGGTTATGCTCAGTTTCCGGGCGGTCCTTCCGGTACCGATGGTGTAGTACTCGATGACAATGCGACAGGCAGAACCGGAACAGCCGCAGCTCCTTTTAACAAAGGCAGAACTGCAACACACGAAGTGGGTCATTGGATGAACCTGCGTCATATCTGGGGCGATGCCACCTGTGGCAATGACCAGGTAGGCGATACCCCGCTGCACAATACGGCCAACTACGGTTGCCCTGCAGCCGGTCACCTCAGCACCTGCACCGGTACTCCGGTTGAAATGACCATGAACTATATGGACTATTCTGACGACGCCTGTATGTATATGTTCAGCGTTGGTCAGCGCAGCCGCATGCTGGCTGTCTTCGCTTCCGGCGGAGCCCGCAACAGCTTTGCACAACCCTAATGGATCGAACAATCCTGAATAATAAGAACGGTCCGGAGTTTTCCGGACCGTTTCTTTTGTATGTATATCCCGCAAGGGACGCAAAGAGTATCGCTTCTATTTACCACTTACCGTCTATTTCCTATTTCCTATTTACTATTTACTATTTACTATTCTCTATTCTCTACTTCCCTGCCGGAATGATCCACCTTGCCCCGATCCCGATATTAGAGAGATAACCAAGTCCGAGGCTTGAGCTGAAACCAAAACTGCTTTGCACATCTTTGATATTCCCACTGCCTTTATAGGTATCTCGGTTATACCCGATACTGGCGAAATCTGCAAACCGCAGATCCAGCAAAAAACGCTTACCCGCCCTGTATGAGATGCCCGGATAAAGACCGGCTCTCACTGCCCAGGATGTGCGATCCCCGTTATTCGCCGTAGAAATATTACTTTTCCCATAATCAACACCTGCCCGTCCTTCTGCAAAAAGGAAAAAGTCTTTCCCTAAAGCTTTATAAC
>CALRQQ020000133.1:0-8229 GCA_943370345.1 Chitinophaga pinensis | reverse complement strand
GAAGAAGAACCGCAGTCTTACCGCGATCTGGCACTAGCCCTGAGCGAGACCGGTGCGTATAATGAAGCGGTGCAACTGATGTATAAACTGGTAATGGGCACCTGGCATGGCCGTTTCACCGATGTGAAATCGATCACGTTAAATGAAATGAATGCCATCATCAGTGCGCATCCGGGTCAGGTGGACCTGACGGGTATTGATCCCCGGCTGATTTATGCCATGCCGGTGGATGTACGAATTGTGATCAGCTGGAATGCCGATAATAGTGATATCGATCTCTGGGTCACGGACCCCCGCAGTGAAAAATGTTATTATCAAAACTCAGCCACGGCATTGGGTGGGCGGATCTCGCAGGATGTAACGGGCGGTTATGGTCCGGAAGAGTTTATGCTGAAGAAAGCGATGAACGGAAAGTATAAAGTGGAAGTAAATTTATTCGGAGATCACCGGCAGACCCTGGGCGGGCCGATCGCTATCAAAGCGGATCTGTACACCGATTATGGGAAACCGGCACAGAAAAGGGAAACGATCAATTTCCGGGTAACGACGGGTAATGAAGTGATCGAGCTGGGAGCACTGAATTTTGGAGCAGTTCTCAGCAGCAAAGGGTAGCCCCGTTTCATAAAAACACGGCCAGCCCACTTTGTTCCATTCGGTGGAAACACCTTCAGGGGATAAGTATATGTACATAAATCCATGAAAAACAGGCCCGGATCTGACATCCATCAATACCAAATGGGCTGTTTCCAACGTACTTTATACCAGATTCATCCCTGTGAAACCGATCTTAGTTATATCAGCCTTCCTGCTGTGCACCCTACACAGCAGCGGACAGATCACTTCGCCCATTATCCGGGCGGGGTTTGGTGTGGATGCTGATCTCATGAGAAGTTACTTCAACAATGCTGTTCAAACCGGGAATGACGACTGGTTTAATTCCAACACGATAGAAAATGCAACCGATGATTTTGTGATTGACACCACTGGTGCAGCCGCGATCTATGCGGGTTATACCAGCAACCCGGCCAGCCGCTTCAATTCATTTGTCCGGGGTATGCGTTACCCCTTGTTAAGCACGATCAAAAACCGGATCTATTATGATGCGGTGTTTATCCGGGATTACCATGGAAATGACTCTACCAGTTTTACCGGTGGCAGTAAGAACGGGCAAACCCCGGCAGACTGGAGTACATCGGTATCTCCGGTACTTGCCAAAAATGATATTGTGGATGGTTTCCTGCATGTACGAAGGGATGGAACAACAAGCAATGATTCCCTTTGGTTTTTTGGAGCGGTGGGTATATTGGGTACGAATGGTGACCGCTATTTTGACTTTGAATTATATCAGACGGATATTTCATTCAACAGAACGACCCGGAAGTTTGAAAACTATGGTCCGGATGCCGGTCATACTTCCTGGAAGTTTGCTGGTGACGGTTCTACCAAACAGGTAGGAGACATTATTTTTACTGCGGAATACAGTAATTCAGGCCTGAGCCTGATCGAGGCAAGGATCTGGGTGGCAAAAACGGCCATCAGTACGGTTACTCCCAGGGCTTTTTCCTGGACAGGCTCCTTTGATGGGGATGGTGCTGGTGCCACGTATGGTTATGCAGGAATTGTTCCTAAGACCGGCGGTGCTTTTTACCAGGGACTGCAAAACAGCGGGAATGCCTATACCGGTCCTTTTGGAACGATCAAGTCCGGAGATGTTCCCTCCACCCAGTATGATCCGATCCAGTACATGGAATTATCAGTCAACCTGACCAAACTCGGTCTTGATCCCATGAGCTTTACCACCGGTTCATTGTGTAACCTGGCATTTGGTAAAGTACTGATCAAGACAAGGGTTTCGACTTCATTTACTTCTTCCATCAGCGACTTTGCCAGTCCATTCAGTTTCCGGGCATTGCCAAAAGTGGATATTGCTTCAGATATTCCATTATTCTGTGCAGAACAGAATATTGCTAATATATGGGTATTGAACCCGTTGCCCACTTCCACCTACACCTTTACCACTACCAACGGTCATATTTTCAGTTCCGGTCCTACTTCCATGGTGGCCGACTCAGCGGGAACGTATATCGTTATACAAACTTTGCTGGATGGTTGTGCAGAGGGAGGACGAGATACAATAGTGATCGGCCGGTTACCGGGCAATACCTGTGTGCCGCTTTCCTCAAGACTGCTGCGTTTTGATACAGAGTTGAAGGGCGGCCTTGTGATCAACCAGTCCCTTTTCAGCACAGCGATTGATATTCGGACGGTTGAATTGCAGCGGTCGGCCGATCGTGTACATTATACTCCGTTAGCTGCACTTTTTCCTGCTGATTATGCCGCGGGAACTGTTGCTTTCAGGATAACCGATGATCGACCGGCAACAGATCCGGTCCTGTATTACCGGTTACTTGTTACCGAGCAATCCGGATACCGGTATTATAGTCAGGTGAATGTGGTGCGTACTGTTGTGCCAGCCGCACAACAGTTAAGTATTTATCCAAACCCGGTTGCTGCAGGATCTTCATTCACGATCCGTATAAACAGTGAACGTTCAGAACCGGCAGAAGTACGTATACTGGATATCAATGGTACTGTGATCAGTACAACTATGCTGCGTTTGCAGTCCGGAGCAAACAGTATACAGATGAATACCGGACATCAAGCGGTATCCGGTAAGATGATGTTGATTATGTTAACAACTGCAGACAAAATGTTGTCTGCAAAAATGATTCTGCGATGACAAGACAACTATTATTTATACAATAAACCCTATACTTACTTAAACATAAACACTTAAATAGCCGAATTAAACTAAGTAGTCATAATAATTTACTTATCCACATCCTACATTTAGTCCGTAATTAATATTTATGAAAAACCGAACCGCCATTTCCAGGCAACTGGCACTGTTGATAGTGCCGTTGATCGCCACTCTTACCATTTACGGACAAAGCGTTAACTCTTTTGATTGTCCCATCATCACCAAACGTAATAACGGAAACGGGTCTGCTTCTTCTGGCCCGGGTACATTTATTAATGAATCAGGTCAACCGTCCAACCCCGTCGCTCCGAATGTCACCGCCACATCGTATAAGAATGTGCCGTACACATTCAGTCAGAAAACAGGGAATATCACATTTGAATGGGTGACGCCTACCCCTTCTCTCAGTATGGGCCTTCCCATTATCAACCGGGTATGGCTTACTGCTTCAGGTGTTACCACGCTGATGACTGTAAAATTCGGCCCCCCGGCTCCAGCTTATTTATCAGGCGGGAAGTATTACACCTTCTATCATTTTTATAATCAGAATATACCCCCTCAGGGTACCCTTACTCTTGAGTTTGTGGATCCGGTGACCCAGTTACCGATAAAATTGTGTCAGTACAACCTGACCACCGGTGTTACGACATCTGAAGTTATCAATTGTGCACCTACTATTACCACGCAGCCCGCTAATCAGCGTGTATGCGGCACTGGTGCGGCCACGTTTACAGTGGTGGCAAGTGGGGTGAATACCTATAAATGGCAGGTGAGTGCGGATGGCAGTACCGGCTGGTCCGACCTGTCAAACAATGGCACATACAGTGGTGTGTCAACAGCAACACTGACCATTACCAATCCGACCACTGTGGATGGTAATTACTACCGGGTGGTTCTTACTGGTATTGGTACCTGCGGTTCGACAAATTCAACGGCGGCATTACTGACGGCTAAGCCCAGTCCGACCGCATTATTTGCCTCAACATCAATCTGTGGCAGTGGTACACAAAGCCTCACGGTGAATCTTACCGGTACAGCTCCCTGGTCGGTCACCTATTCAGACGGAACAACTACGGTCACTAAAACAAATATTACCAGCAGTCCCTGGTATCTGTCTGGCACCAGCGGAAAAACATATACGATCACTTCTGTTTCTGATGCGAATTGTACAAATGCATCACCTACGGGCAATGTAGCAGCTACGATCAACCCGGTACCGGCAGTGACGCCCTCCAATGCCACTACCTGTTACGGAACCAGTTCTTTCAGTCTTTCGTATACTTCCACCGGTTCTGCTAACCAGTATTCCATTACTAAAGGTGTTCGGCAGCTCAGTGGATTTACCAATATTACAAACAGCGCGCTTACGGCTTCCCCCTTATCAGTCAGTATTCCATCGAATACAGCGGCCGGCGTGTATGATTTTTATATTACACTCTCTTCATCCGCTACCGGTTGCAGTTCAGTGGCAGTACCATTTACTGTAACAGTGGCGTCGGCACCAACTATGACCGCAGTAGCCAGTAACAATACAGTTTGTATTGGTTCGGCAGCCACTTTAACGGCGGCTCCCTCCGGCTTAAGTTCATATTCCTGGACGGCAGGTTCCGACCCGACAGTTATTGCAACCACTGCAGTGGCTACCCCAACGGTAGCAGCTTCCACCACGTATACAGTAAGAGGTACAAACGCTTCCGGATGCTCCGCTACCGCCAATGTGAGTATCACCGGGCAATCCGGTCCATCACTTACAGTAGGAGCCAGCGCATCTACTATCTGTAGTGGGAATGCAACCGTATTGAGTGCTTCCGGTTCGGATGCTTATACATGGTCTCCCTCCACCGGATTATCTTCCACTTCGGGTGATGTGGTAACAGCGAACCCAACGGTCACCACAACATATACCGTTACTTCTCAAAACCTGTCTGGCTGTCAGTCAGTAGGTTCGGTCACAGTAACCGTTAATACTGCTGCTATCGGTGTTACAGCGAGTGGAACAATTTGTGCAGGCGCCACCCGTACACTGACAGCAACAGGCGGCTCAACCTATTTATGGTATCCCTCCACCGGTTTATATACAGATGCAGGCGCTACCGTGGCTTATACGGGCACTTCCGTTACAACAGTATATGCCAAACCGGCCAGTACCACTACTTATTATGTACAGGGAACCACGGCACAAAGTTGTACCGGTATTGCTTCTTCCACGGTGACCATATCACCGGCACCCGTTAGTGGCAGCAGTACCACCAGTCCGCAGATCTTTTGTACGCAGGGTACCACTACCTTCCCGCTGACGGTAATCACGAATCAGGCGATCACTTCTGCCGGATGGGCTTATTCATCAAATGGCACAACGTATACAAATTTCAGTACAGCTACAGTTGTTGGAGGTGGTGCAACGGCTACGCCGACTTCCTCTGGCAGTTCGCCGAATATTACCTATACCTGTACGCTTTCAGGATATGGTGCTGCCGGTTATACCGGTGCCCAGTATTTCAGATTAGTGATCAATGGTTCAAGTTGTACTTATAACTATGATATCAATATCGTGGATACCAAATCCACTTCCACTACCCCGGCTCCGTCCACTTCACAAGCCACGATCTGTAGCGGAAACAGCACGGTATTGACCATCGGAAGCCTGGCATCCGGTTCTACCGCACAATGGCAGTCATCTCCCAATAACAGTGCCTGGACAGATATATCCGGTGCAACTTCAGCGTCCTATACAGCTTCACCGGCGACCTCTACTTATTATCGTGTTTTGTATAACGGAGGAACCGGTAACTGCGGCAGTACGACCTCATCCACACTGATCACCGTGGCATCTGCATTAACGGCTAATACGCTCAGCCCGTCCACTACCTGTACGGATGGAGTAACCCCTGTAACACTTACCGGTTCTGCGATCACCGGTGGTATTTATCAATGGCAGATGTCGACCACATCTGCGGTGGCAGGATTCAGTGATGTATTAGGTGCAACCAGCCAGAACTATACATTGCCATCCAACATTGTAAGTGCCACTACCTGGTACCGCAGAATAGCCAGTACCAGCAACTGTTCAATTAACTATAGTACTGCAGTAGCGGTATATGCCCCGATCTCCAATAATCAGATCACTAACTCAGCAATATCATATTGCGTATCTGCAGTTGCAACCGCATTAACGGTAACCAGTCCGGCTGGCGGAGATGGTTCCTATACCTATCAGTGGAAAAGTTCTTCCGATGGAACCAGTTTTTCCAATATCGGTGGAGCCACGTCGGCTACTTATACCACCCCCATTGAAGGAACAACCAAATATTATGAGCGTTCAGTGAGTACCGGAGGTTGTACCGATATCAGTAACCGGTTTATCATCCGGGTGTACAGCAACCCTACTGTAAGTGTTTCATCCGGTTCTTCCATCTGCGCCGGTACATCGGTCAATCTTTCTGCCTCCGGTGCCAGTACCTACAGCTGGAGTCCTGCCACAGAATTATCAGCAGCAAGCGGAGCCACTGTTACCGCTAATGCTACCAGTACCCGTACTTATATCGTTACCGGAACAGATGGGAATGGTTGTACCAATACGGCCAATGTGACGATCACGGTTACAGCTTTGCCTTCCAACCCCACGTTGAGCAGCAGCAGCCAGACGATCTGCTCAGGCTCTTCTGTCAACCTGACTTCAAAAGTAAGTTCAGTCGGTACTACCGAATGGTTTACAGCTCCTGAAGCCAACGGTGCCTATGCGGTTTCAACCCCGACTGCAGTATCTGCAGCCGGCACCTATTATGTCTTTGCAAAATCAGGCTCCTGTTATAGTTCCGGGTACCAGTCCTTCACGCTTACCGTTGACGATGTAACCAAACCGGTCGTCAATGCTATCAGCCTGTCGTATTGCAGTCCGGCCACAGCCGATCTTACCGCATTACAACCTGTTGCTGCAGCGGGAACAACCCTCAAATGGTATACCGTATCCAGCAACCCGGTGACGGAGTTAGCCGATGCTACCGCCGTAGGTAACGGCACCTATTATCTTTATGCTTATTCCTCTGGTGGTTCCTGTTTCGGACCAGCTTCCGATGCAGTAACTGTTACTATTAATAGCCTCCCCTCTGCTGCCACAATCACGGCCAGTTCTGAGGCGGCCTGTGCACCTGCCACATTCGATCTGTCCGATAATTTCACCAGTGCCGGTGGAAATACATACAAATGGTACAGCAGTAATACTGTTTCTCCGGATAACCTGTTGGCCGTACCTACGTCGGTCAGTCAGGCCGGTACTTATTATGTAGTAGCCACCAATGCCAGCGGATGCCAGGGGCCTGTTTCTGATCCGGTAACGGTCAGCCTGAACAGTAAACCAACATCGGCTATACTGGAAACAACGGATCTCTGTGGTAATTACACAGGGTCCATCACTGCAACTTCAGATGCCGGTTCACCCTCTTATGCATGGGAAACGGGGATCTATGATGGCAGCAACTGGAACTGGAGTGCTGTCAGCAACGGAGCTGTTTACTCAGGCAGCACTACCTCCACACTGGGTATTACCAATGCGTCATTATCCGTTTACGGAAATCAATATCGCTGTACGGTTACTGAATCCGGTTGTGCCACAACCAGTCTGCCGGTACTGCTGGCAACACAAGCTGTTCCTTCAACCGTTACCTGTCCCACTGATTCAACGACATTATCCGGAACAAGTAAAGCATTTACTATCAGCTATACAGGGGTGGTGGAAACAATTCAATGGCAGGTAAGTACCACTTCACCCAATAGCGGGTTTTCAGATATTTCAGACGGGCCTCTTTATTCAGGGGTGAATGATGCTACATTACTGATCAAAACACCGACTACTTCAGTAGATGGCTATTACTATCGTGCCGTTCTCAGTAATACCTGCGGATCGGTACAATGTGCGTCGGGCGCTAGACTGACGGTCAGTGGTTTGTTGCCGGTACAATGGATGAATTTCTCAGCACGCAAGCAGAATGCTACTGTGGTGATCAGCTGGAGTACTGCCGCAGAACTCAACAGCCGCTTGTTTATCCTGCAACACAGTACCAACGGAACCAGCTGGTCTGAATTTGGTACAGTCGCTGCTTCCGGTAACAGTACAGCTGAGATGAATTACAGTTTTGTGCATACACAACCGGTTAAAGGATCCAATTATTACAGGATCCTGGCCCGGGATGCCGACGGGAAGAACAGTATCAGCAAGGTCATCCGGATCGATACGGATTCAGATGTTATGATACAATTGTACCCCAATCCTGTCACCGATGGAAGCCTGACCGTGCAACTGGGTCAGCCATCATTTATCCGTTTATTTGATAATACAGGCCGGCTGGTGAAACAGCAACAGGGCTTGGCTGGTACACAGCTGATTGACCTGAGCCGGATGGCCAAAGGAATTTATATACTAAAGACTGATTATACTACAAGCAAGGTGTTCATACACTAGAATGGAAATC
>CALRQQ020000132.1:0-8234 GCA_943370345.1 Chitinophaga pinensis | reverse complement strand
TCTCCCGGTGGGAAGCATGGCATACTGGCATTTACATTCGACAGGATATTCCGGTGCGAAAGCATAACACCCTTTGGGGTGCCGGTGGTACCGGAGGTATAAATGATCGTAGCCAGGTCTTCGTATGTGATTTTATCCGAAACGGCTTTGATCTGACCGATCTTTTCCGGGGTGGCCAGGTTGATCACTTCTTTCCAGTGGAGGGCATTGGGTACATGCTCAAATGTGTAGATCTCTATTACACTATGTACTTTTTCTTTCAGACTGTACACTTTCAGGAAGAGCTCTTCGTCATTGACAAAGACATATTTGACCTGTGCATCATTGAGTACAAATTCCAGTTCATTGACATTGATGGTGGGATAGATCGGGGTCAGTACCGCACCGATCTGCTGTACCGCCAGATCGAGCATCACCCACTCCGGACGGTTTTTGGAAAGTATGGCGATCTTGTCACGGCCTTCGGGACTCATATCCCCGCAACTGACTCCCAGGCTCAGCAAACCCGCACTCAGGCGGTCCACCGTTTCCTTTACAGCAGCAGTACTGTATTTCTTCCATTGCCCTCCTTCTTTACCGGAAAGCATGGTCTCCAGCGGCGTCCGCTCCAGGTGATAATCCAGGCAGTCAAATAGTCTTTTGGGCTCAGTCATGGCAATCGTTTAGTTTATGTAAACACATGAGGTAAATCGTGGGTTCAATATACTATATTTTCATTAGTTGTCAGTTGCCAGATGCCAGATGCCGGGAAACAGTTTCTGGAAAACCAGTCGGGAGTTAGTAGTCGGGAGTCGGGAGTCGGGAGTGAATACCCCTCCTTAGGACTGGTATCTTAAATAACCCAATGCCACTCGTTTTACGCCATGCCTTTCGTACTTCTAACTTCGTACTTCGTACTTCTAACTTCGTACTTAATTCTGGTAATACTGTCCTGCCGGCATTTTAAAAATCCTTGATTTCTGAAACTTGCTGAAGCCCTCGTATTCTTCCTTGTGAACCCTGGTCCAGTTGTCATAGGCGGCGAGGTTCTCCGCGGCACCAAAGAGCCATTGGTTGTAGGCCTCAAACAGGCCTTCCTGCAAGAGCTGGCGCTGGAAGTCAAATAATTTAAAGGGGAATTTAACTGCATTCGTTTCATACCAGTCCAGGATGAACCGGGACCGCATCATGGTGAGTGTTTCGGTGCTGATACCGTTGTTGGTAAGTGCCGATTGTTTGCCGATCCCTTGCAGGAAGGCTTTGGCAAATTCGCTTTTGTTCTTCTCTTCGCCCTTCATGATATCGGCATCGGCGAATAATTTTTCTTTATAACCTTGTAACAGCAATGCTTTCATTGATGCACCCCGTTCGCTCAGACTTTCCATATTCACAAAGATCTCACCGTAGATCAGGCTCCATACTTTGTCTTTTGTATAGAAATGATACAGGGCAGCATTGTAGTAGTTGCCGCTGTAACCGGGATCATTTTTTATTCCTTCCTCCCACTGGCGGATGGCCAGCATGTCTTTGGCCGACCAGAGCAGTTCGCCATACTCACTGTACAGGGGCCCGCTTTTTGGGAATTTTTTCAGGGCTTTCCTGTACAATTTATCACAATCCTTCACTTCTTCCAGGGCCTTGTACACATTCCCGGCTATCTGGAAACTAACCACATCCACATCATCCCGGTCGATCAGTTCTTTGGCGCCTTCCAATGCTTTGCTGTAATCGCGTTTGAGATAGTAACTCATCACGAGGTCTTTCTGCAACTCCAGGTTTTTGCTGTCTTTCTGCAGGGCACGGGTCAGCACGATGATGGCATTGTCGAAATCGCCGGTCCGCATAAAGGCTTTCGCATTTTCATGCATTTTCCTGACTTCTTCCGGTTGGGCGGTAGCAGCCAGGGATAAGGATAAAGCGAACAGGAGTAAAATTCGTTGGATCATAGTGCAAATTAAACAAGAAGAGACGTACTAATTGACGTCTCTGTTGTAAAATAACAAATATTTCAGCGTTTGTCCGGTCAGATCAGGTGGGTCAGCAGCCCGTCCCTCAGTTTAGGTTCGAACCAGGTGCTTTTTGGCGGCATCACATTGCCACTGTCAGCGATATTGAAAAGCTGCTCAATGGTGACCGGATACAGACTGATAGCCGCTTTCATTTCCCCGCTATCCACTCTTTTTTCCAGTTCTTTCAGTCCGCGGATCCCGCCGACAAAATCGATCCGTTTGTCAGTCCGCTGGTCTTTAATATCTAGTATTTTATCGAGTATATTATGAGAAAGAATGGTCACATCCAGTACACCGATCGGGTCTTCCGTCCAGGTGCCTTTGCGGGATGTGAGGATATACCATTTGCCATCGAGGTAAAGTCCGAACTCGTGTAATTGGGTTGGTTTAACGGCTTCCGGACTATGTGTGACATAAAAATCATCCTGCAATGCGCCAAGGAATTTGGCCGGTGTGAGTCCGTTCAGGTCTTTTACCACGCGGTTATAATCCAGGATGGCCAACTGGCTGGCCGGGAAGATTGTGGTCAGAAAATATCCGGCATCGGAACTGTCGGGCAGTGCCTTGCTGACTTTGGCGGCAGAAGCGGCACGATGGTGTCCGTCTGCGATATAGGTACAGGGAACGTTTTGGGCAAACTCAGCCGTAATTGCTTCAATAGCTGATGGTTCATTTACCACCCAGATCGCATGTTGAATGCCATCGGCAGCGGTGAAATTATAAACGGGCTGATGTGCTGTTTGCCACTCGTTGATCAACCGGTTCACGGCTTCCACATCGCGGTAGGCCAGGAATACATTCCCGGTCTGTGCACGGATGGTCCGCATATGATCGATCCGGTCTTTTTCCTTTTCAGGACGGGTGAACTCGTGCTTTTTGATCACATCTTTGAAATAATCATCCACGGAGGATACACAGACGAGACCGGTCTGACTGCGGCCCTTCATGACGAGCTGATAGATATAATAACAGGGATGTTCTTCTTCAAATACGATCCCGTTACCAATGAACTGGTTCAGGTTTTCCTTGGCCTTGTCATAAACATCCTGGCTATGGATATCGATGCCGGGAGGCAGATCGATCTCTGATTTGGTGATATGCAGAAAGGAAAAGGGATTGCCGGTTGCTTCGGTACGGGCTTCTTCACTGTTCAGCACATCGTAGGGTCTGGAAGCGACCTGTTGTGATAACTGCTGCTGTGGTCTTAATGCATTAAATGGTTTGATAACGGCCATGGGAACTATCCTTTTTTTGTTGCGAAATCTTTCATGAGGTCGGTCAGTGCTTTCACACTATCAATGGTCAGGGCATTGTACATCGACACGCGGAAACCACCTACACTGCGGTGACCTTTGATGCCGATCATATTTTCTTTTTTACAAAGCTCCATAAATTCACCTTCGAGAGCCGGGTTTTCCATTACAAAAACGGCGTTCATCCGGCTGCGGTCCTGTTTGGCTACCGGACCACGGAATACCGGCAATGAATCGAGGGTATTGTAGAACAACGTTGCTTTTTCTTCATTCAGTTTTTCAATCGCTGACACACCGCCTTTTGCTTTCAGCCAGCGGAGGGTGAGGAGCACTACATAAACAGCAAATACCGGAGGCGTATTGAGCATACTGCCTTCGGCAATATGATTGCGGTAGTCGAGAATGGTGGGGATGGTCCGGTCCACTTTACCGAGTATGTCTTTGTTTACCACGACAAGATTCACACCGGCGGCACCCATATTTTTCTGGGCACCTGCATAGATCAGGTCAAACCGTTTAAAATCAAGCTCACGGCTCAGGATGTCGCTGCTCATGTCTGCCACCAGGGGTACACCGCAATCATAAGGGATGGCATGCCACTGGGTACCGGCAATGGTTTCATTGGTGGTGATATGCAGGTAAGCGGCTGTGGGGGATACACTCAGTTCATCCGGTATACTGCAATAGTTATCGGCTTTAGTGGAACCCGCGATCTCCACATGCCCGTAAAGTTTGGCTTCCTTGATGGCTTTTCCGGCCCAGGTACCTGTTTCGGTATAAGAAGCGATATCATTTTCGTTGAGCAGGTTCATGGGTACCTGCATGAACTGGGTGCTGGCGCCACCATGAAGGAAAAGCACTTCGTGTTTATCTTCCAGTTGCATCAGTTCTTTTACCAGGGCCCGGGCTTCATCCATTACAGGTTGAAAAAGGGAAGTACGGTGACCGATCTCCAGGATCGATAAACCGGTATCATTAAAATTCAGAATGGCTTTACTGGCTTCTTCAAAAACTTCGCGGGGTAATACAGAGGGTCCTGCATTGAAATTATGGATGACTGGCTTCACGGTTACAGCGGTAATAAATGAGTTGCAAATGTAGGGAAATTGCCCCCCTTAGTGGTCATGTTCACGCCCTTTAATCCCATTGTTTTTCCAGTCCCGGTTGAGCTGATCAAAAGCCTCCTGATCGGCTGCCGGAAACTCCCTGTTAGTGAGGGTCCGGAGGTCGGGTTGCCCCGCGTTGACCCAGGCTGTATACCAGAAGGAAGCTACGGCATAAATGGATTGACGCATTCGTCGTTCCACCATGCCTTTCAGTAACTGATTGTATCTGATCGTATAGGCAGTGGAATACTGACGAATGACCGTTCCGTTCCGTTCTTCAAATGCGTATTTCTGGTCCGGGGGGTATTGCCGGGACAATTGCTTTTCCAACCGGAGTACGCTATCGGCAGCGGCAGCACTTTCGAGTACTCTTGCCCAGATGTAGCGGGAGGGGTTGCTGATATATTCCGCTTTGCCGATAAGAAAATCCCATTGTTTCTCGGCCAGCAGTTCGGGTACACGGCTTTCCCAGAAACCATGGATGCCCCGCTGATTGGTATACTGCCCATTGTGATTACTGGACGCATGCAGGGGCACATGGGCATCGCTGATATAGTGTCCGATCTCTGCAGAGAGTTTCAGGATCTTCACCTGGTTTTTCTCTTTAAATGCCTGGGTCAGCCGGAACAACATGGTTTGTACCCACCAGGGAACGATTCCGTGTTTTTGGAGACTGTCAGCCGTATATTTTTTGACGGCCTCATTCCAGTTGCGGGGCAATGAATCATAGGGAGATTGACCGTATTTATCAAGATCGATATAATGCCGCGGCCCTTCTTCGGGTATGGCATAGCGACGCTTGTCCGGATCCACGGCATGTTCGGTCAGGAAATCAACATTGGGTTTATACAAGAGGATCATCTCCGGCGGCAACAGGAATACGGCGTAATAGTTGATCATCCGGTGGCCATAGAATCCCCAGCAAAATACGGAGGGCGCATATAACAGGAGCAGGAAGGATAAGAACCCTTTTTTCATAGCAGGCTTTTACCAAAACTATCCGGTTAAGCAAAAGCATCCATGGGGAAAACAACAGGGTTAAGGTGTTTTTTCTGATAGGTCAGATATGGGAATGGACAGGATCAATCTTCCTGATCTTTTTTCTCTTCATCAAAATCAACGACCCCGCCGGTAACGGCATATTTCATGGCTTCCCCGGCAGAGATCTTATCGATCTTTCTGACCTTATCGCGGGGCAGAATATAGAGCTGGCCGGCAAAATTGTAGGCCTGGGGTACATAAACGGCTACTTTATCAGCCCCCAGTTCAAATTTTTCCATTTCCTCATCGGTGAGGAAGCCGACGATCCAGACATCTTCTGAAAAAACATTGGCCAGTACTGAGCGGTTGAATTTCCGTTTATCACCGGCAAATGCTTCGAAGAAATCCTTGGTGGAACTGTAAATGAATTTGATCCCGGGTGTCCGTTCCATTAATTGATCAAAAAAGGAGATCGCACTGCCCATCAGGAAATTGGAGCTGATCCAACCCACCAGGATCACAAAGATGATGATGAGTACAAAACCGAGTCCCGGAATATTGACATAGGGACGCAGGATCCCATCCACTTTCTGAAAAAGCCAGTATAAGGCATACAGGGTTATCCCGATCGGAGCTAAGATGATAATACCCTGTATAAAATACCTGAGTATTTTTTTTAATATTTTAGGAGATGGTTGTTTTGGGGCGGCCATTTGGCGGTATTATTCAGCTAAGGTAGGGTAAAAACAGGCGCGCTGACCGGTCAAATTAATCGGTGAACGGTCGAAAAAGCAGGATGGAAACTTTTGTTACGAAAATAGTTTCCGTAGTTTTGCCCATTCAAAACACAAAAAATGGAACCCAAAGAACGAATCTCCGCCAAAGCTGAAGAGCTGTTCATGCAGTTCGGCATCCGTTCGGTATCCATGGATGATATTGCCCATAGTCTGGGTATGAGCAAAAAGACCCTTTATCAGTACTATACCGATAAGGACGAGCTGGTCTATGCCATGATCGAAAGCCATATCCGGGATATGCAGCAGGATTGTGAAAGCTGCCGGGAGCAGGCGAATGATGCGATCCATGAGATCTTCATTACCATGGAACGGATCGTGGACGAACTGAGCAATATGAACCCCATGGTGCTATACGACCTGGAAAAATTCCACTATAAGGCTTTCCAGCATTTCAAGGAACACAAAGACAAGTACCTCGTGAAGATTGTACGCAATAATATTGAATGGGGCATCACCCAGGGACTTTACCGGGAAGACGTGAATGTGGATGTCATGTCCAAATACAGGTTGGAGTCGATGATGATCCCTTTCAATGTATCGGTCTTTCCCCCTGGAAAATATAACCTGGCCACTATCTCCGAAATGATCATCGAGAATTTCATTTACGGACTGGCCACCATCAAAGGACATCAACTGATTCAACAATATTATGAACAACGCAAAAACCAACTTACGTATGAAGCGAACAGGAAATAAGTGGGGGCTGATCGTAGCCATCCTGCTCCCCTTGCTGGGAGCAGCGCAGCCGGGCAGTGGGCAGAACCCGGATGCCACAAATCCAACGAGACACGAATTCACCATTCAACAAGCCATCGATTACGCAAAGAAGAACAATCTGAATGTAAAAAATGCCCTGCTGGATGTACAATACCAGGACCAGGTGAATAAGGAAGTGACTTCCCGCGCCTATCCCGGTATCAATGCCAGTCTGGGTACCACCTACAATCCGAATATTGCCACACAGGTGATCCCCAATTTTATTTCCCCCTCTACTTACCAGGTGCTGATCGACCAGGGGGTGAAAGATGGCAGCGGTAATCCGATCCAGATGCCGGCCGACTTTGGTTTTATTGCCGCCCAGTTTGGTACGAAGTACAGTGCCACTGCGGGCATTGCCCTGTCGCAGTTGCTGTTTGACGGCCAGGTATTCGTTGGGCTGCAGGCCCGCGATGCCACCATGCGGTTTGCTCGAAAGAATGTGGAGGTGACCGAAGAAATGATCAAGACCAACATCTATAAGATCTATTACCAGCTGGTGGTAAGCAAGACCCAGGTGGAATTGCTGGATGCGAATATTGAGCGGCTGGAAAAGCTCCTGAAGGACACAAAGATCATTTATGAGAATGGTTTTGCGGAGAAACTGGATGTGGACAAACTGAATGTAGCCCTGACCAATCTCAACACCGAAAAGGGGAAGGTCATGAACAGTATTTCCAACGGTTACTACGGACTCAAAATGCTGATGGGTATGCCGGTGAAGGATGAACTGGTACTCACTGAAAAACTCACGGATGAACAGATCAAGGATGGTATCCTTGAAGCCAATGCCTATAAATACGAAGACCGGAAAGAGTATCAGTATGCACAGATCGGTAAGGAACTGAATGAATACAATATCAGGCGTTATAAGCTGAGTCAGATCCCCACGATCTCCCTCAACGGACAATATGCCAAGAATGCGCAGCGGAATAAATGGAATTTTCTGGGTAAAGGGGACTGGTTCACCATCTCCAGTGTGAGCCTGAACATGAGCATCCCGATCTTCAATGGTTTTTATACCAAAACCAAGATCCAGCAGACAAGGATCGATCTGCGCAAGACCGAGAATCAGATCGAGTCGCTCAAATTATCGATCGACACGGAAGTGGAGACCGCAAAGAACAATTACCGTTCGGCCATCAGTACGATGGATTATCAGAAAAAAAATATGGAACTGGCAGAAACCGTATACCAGCAAACCAAGAAGAAATATGAAGTAGGTACCGGATCGCAAACCGAGATCAATGCCGCACAGGTAGAACTCAAAACTGCCCAGACCAGTTATATCACTGCCCTCTATGATGCAGTGATCGCCCGGATCGATTACCTGAAAGCCACCGGAAAACTTTA